>JAZNDK010000001.1:0-23545 GCA_045588005.1 Alistipes sp.
GTGATGTTCTCGCCCAGAACTACAACTGCGCCCTTGTCGGTGAGCTCCGAGATGGTAGCGGTGTGTACGGTGTCAACAGCGTACTTCGACTCGATCTCGTTCCAAGGATTCTCCTCGAGCTGCTTGTGGCCAAGGCTCAAACGACGGTTCTCCTTGTCGATCTCAAGAACTACAACCTCGATCTCAGCACCAATCTGAGTGAACTCGCTGGGGTGCTTAACCTTCTTGGTCCAGCTCAAGTCAGAGATGTGGATCAGGCCATCGATGCCCTCCTCGATCTCAACGAATACACCGAAGTTGGTGAAGTTGCGAACCTTAGCTGCGCACTTGGTGCCAACGGGATACTTAGCCTCGATACCCTCCCAAGGATCGGGAGTAAGCTGCTTGATACCGAGCGACATCTTGCGCTCCTCGCGGTCCAGAGTCAGGATAACTGCCTCTACCTCGTCGCCTACCTTCAGGAACTCCTGTGCTGAACGCAGGTGCTGGCTCCAAGACATCTCTGATACGTGGATCAGACCCTCTACGCCGGTAGCGATCTCAACGAATGCACCGTAGTCGGCCATAACAACAACCTTACCCTTAACGGTGTCGCCAACCTTAAGATTGGCGTCCAGAGCCTCCCAAGGATGGGGAGTGAGCTGCTTAAGACCAAGAGCGATACGCTTCTTCTGCTCGTCGAAGTCGATGATAACAACGTTGAGCTTCTGGTCCAACTGAACCAACTCCTCGGGCTTGTTTACGCGACCCCATGAAAGGTCGGTGATGTGGATCAAACCATCAACACCACCGAGGTCGATGAATACACCGTAGTTGGTGATATTCTTAACGGTACCCTCGAGGATCTGGCCCTTCTCCAACTTAGACATGATAACCTGCTTCTGAGCCTCCAACTCGGCCTCGATGAGTGCCTTGTGTGATACTACTACGTTGCGGAACTCCTGGTTGATCTTAACAACCTTGAACTCCATAGTCTTGTCAACGTATACATCGTAGTCGCGGATAGGCTTAACGTCGATCTGCGAACCGGGCAAGAATGCCTCGATGCCGAATACGTCAACGATCATACCGGCCTTAGTGCGGCACTTAACGTAACCCTTAATGAGCGCGTCGTTGTTCAGAGCCTCGTTTACACGATCCCAGCTCTTGAGCTGACGAGCCTTCTTGTGTGAGAGTGCCAACTGGCCACCCTTGTCCTCTACTGACTCAACATAGACCTCTACCTTCTCGCCTACTGCCAAGTCGGGATTGTAACGGAACTCGGTTGCTGCGATAAGACCCTCAGACTTGTAACCGATGTTTACCGTAACCTCACGCTTGTTGATCTCGGTAACAGTACCCTCAACAACCTCGCCTACGGCAACATTCGACAAAGTCTTGTCATAAGCCGCTGCAATCTCCTCCTTCGACTGGTTGTAAACGCCAAGGTCGTTCTCGAACGCATTCCAATCGAAATTCTCGTTCGCTACAAAAATGTTCTGATCCATAATGGAAAAAGTTTTGCGATACAATCGCTCGTTAAATTGTTAATAATTAGTTTGTTCGCCTCGGTCTGCGGTAGCCTCACGGCTCGCGCACGCACAAAGGCCTGCAAAGGTACATAAAATTTCCTAATCGGCAAAAATATTTTGCGATTACCACTCAATATAAGCGATAAAATGTTGATGGAGCTACTCCTAAGCTACTCTCTCGACTCGATTATGTCGATAAGACGCTCCCCGAGGGCAGAGTTCTCCATTATGCCGTTGATAAGCTCTGCACCCGCACCATAGAGATAAACGGGGACCATCTGTGCCGAGTGTCCGTCTGTGCCCCAGCGGTACTCCAAGCCCTGCTCGCTGAGGTTGAAATCGGCGTTGCCGCTCACTATCGATAGACCGCCTGTCTCGTGGTCGGCCGTAACTACAACAAGTGTCCCGGGCGTGCACTCGGCGTACTCCACAGCACACTCCACGGCAGCCATAAAGCTCTCCATCTCGAGCTTCATAGCCTCGGCGTCGTTGCCATGCCCCATGCCGTCGATAAGCGAGCCTTCGACCATTAGTACAAAGCCCTTGTCACCACCTCGCCTCTCCAAGAGGCGTATCGCCTCGGCCGTAGCCTCGCTAAGGTACGAGCCGCTATTAGCCCCCATGTCGTAGTCGGCGAGGAGTGCTAAGAGAGAGTTTCGACCGTCGTATTTAGCAACATCAGCCATGTTCTTAGCAAGCGCGAAATCACTCTTTTTTAGAGCTTTAAGAATATTATCCATATCGCCATACTCCTCCTTGAAGTAGTGCATGCCGCCACCTATGGCTACGTCGATATGGCTATCGACAAGCTGGCGGGTGATGAGTTGGTAGTCGTGTCGGCTCTCGGAGTGGGCATAGAAGGCTGCGGGTGTGGCGTGTTGTAGGTAGGTTGTGACTACAAGGCCTGTGGCCATGCCTCGCTCGGCGGCGTGTGCTGTGAGCGAAGTGAGGTGCTCGCCCTCGGGGGTAATGCCCAAGAAGGTGTTATTGGTCTTGTGCCCAGTGGCTAAGGCTGTGCCTGCTGCTGCCGAGTCGGTTACGCGGTTGTCCAACGAGTAGGTGCGTGTGAGGGCTATGTTCGCGGCGCGGTCGAAGATTGTCGGCTTGTCGATATCCTCGAACTGCATCATCGTCACCGACGATAGGCCCATGCCGTCACCTATAAGGAGTATGATATTGCGAATATCCTCTTGGCCAAAGACCTGGGTGGTCATTAGTACAGTGAGCACCAGAGTAATTAGTCGTCGCATAGTTTGTAAAGTTTATAAAACATATCTGCAAAATTAGAAAAAAAATCGTATCTTCGCAAAAATTAAAGCACAAAACTATGGCAGATGTTCGTATAGCCGAGGATTGGAAAGAGATTCTAAGCGAGGAGTTCTCGAAGCCCTACTTCGACGAGCTTGTCGCCTTTGTCAAGAGCGAGTATAGCGCAGGGGTGGTATATCCTGCGGGGCGTAATATTTTCAGGGCCTTTGATCGTTGTCCTCTCGATAAGCTGAAGGTGGTAATCATAGGTCAGGACCCATATCATGGTCCGGGGCAGGCTAATGGTCTCTGTTTCTCGGTTGCCGAGGGTGTTCCCTTCCCACCCTCGTTGCAGAATATCTTGAAGGAGGTGCACGACGACACGGGAGCCCCCATTCCCACATCGGGCGAGCTCGAGAGGTGGGCCGAGCAAGGTGTCTTGTTGCTCAACGCTGTGCTCACGGTGCGAGCCCACGAGGCGGCGTCGCATGCGGGGCGTGGCTGGGAGCGTTTTACCGACGCTGTGGTGCGAGCTATTGCCGAACGTAAGGAGGGCGTAGTCTATATGCTGTGGGGCAACTACGCACAGAAGAAGTGCTCGATTGCCAATCCAGAGCGTAACCTTATACTGCGAGCCGTACACCCCTCGCCACTATCGGCCTATCGCGGTTTCTTCGGCTGCAAGCACTTCTCTATGGCTAACGACTATCTACGTTCGATAGGCAAGAAGCCTATCGTTTGGTAGAGGTTGTCGAGCCTACTTGTTGTTTCGGTACTGCTTGGGCGATATGCCTGTTGCTCGCTTAAAGTACTTGCCAAAGAATGATTGGTTGGGGAAGTTGAGCGAGTTGGCAATCTGTTGTATGGTCATATTCGAGGATTGGAGCATGGCGCGTGCTTCGAGTATGACATGGTTCTCTATCCAGTCGCTTGCCGAGCGGCCTGTGTGCTCCTTGACTAACTTTGAGAGATACTTGGGTGTGATGCATAGCTTGTCGGCATAGAAGCCGATAAGACGCTCGGTGCGATAGTTGTTCCTGACAAGCTCCATGAAGCGTTCTACGGTGCTATTCTTCGTCGCTACGCTGTGTTGCGAGGGGCTCAGCTTATTGACCCCACCGTAGTAAAACACACGAATAAGATTCTCGATAACCTGCAATCGGAAGGGGTTGCTCTCATCCTCGGCTGCATGGTGCAGAACTGAGAAGAAGGTGTTGAAGGCGCGTAGCTGCGACTCGTCAAGATGGATCGACGGGTTATTATATATAGATAGGTAGGTCTGCTGCCATCCCGGGATGTTTACCATATCGATAAACCGCTTAGAGAGAAATATCGAGTAGGCCTTGTAGTTTACCGAGCACGTTATCGACTCGACAATCTGCCCGGGCATAAGTGTAGTGAGCATCGAACTCTCTATCTCCAACTCTTGAAGATTGATCTTTATCTTGTGTAGGCCCGAGGTACATAGTGTGATAGCTGCCATATCGAGCTTTATGGGCTCGTGAGGTCGTACGTCTGCCGCCGTTGAGGTAGATATGATTAGGTCGTCGCCAATAACAATGCAGCCACTCGGGAGATCGTTGATGTCCAGATGTACCTTTGATAATAACTCTTTCATCGTTTTCTCTTTTTTTTCTGTTTGCAAAGATAACGATGGAGTATTTTCTTTTATTCTCTATAATCGATGATTATTCTACTAATAGGCCAATATTTGTGATATATATTACTATTTTCAACTCTTTTAATCGACTAATTAGCGAGTATTGCGAATAAAAGAGTCTATTGTCATATCTCAATGTCTAAATTATGAGGAAAATGAAGCGATGGCAAGGATAATTTACTCTTTTTTGGGGAGTATAAAAGAGCGATGTAGGGCTCTTATCTCCCAAAACGAGCACTATATTGCGACTCTGCTTCGAGGGTGTGAGGCTTTTGTTGAAAACTTAGTTGCAAAAAATTTGCTGAGCTCGCACATTTTTTTGTACCTTTGGTGTCATAATGACACTCCTTCTACAACTATGTTGTGCGGAGAATGATGCGCGAAGTGAAAGAACGACTCACCTTCTTGTATCGATGTTATCATAATGACACTCCTTCTACAACTATGTTGTGCGGAGAATGATGCACGAAGTGAAAGAACGACTCACTTTTAAGAGTTTTTTATAAAATTTTTGTGATATGGCTAAGTTTAGAGTTGAGGGCGGTCATCGCCTGAGTGGAGAGATACGCCCGCAGGGTGCTAAGAATGAGGCACTGCAAATTATATGCGCTACGCTTCTTACGTCGGAGCGAGTCGTTTTACACAATGTACCCATCATCGCCGATGTGATGCAGCTAATGGAGCTTATGGCGGCCATGGGAGTCAAGGTCGAGCGACTATCGGATGATAGCTTTGCATTGCAGGCCGACGATATAAACCTCGACTATCTGCGTACTGCCGACTACCACAAGAGGTGTCGTCGTCTGCGTGGCTCGGTGATGATGATCGGCCCGTTGCTCACGCGCTTTGGTGTAGGTTTTATGCCCAAGCCGGGTGGCGACAAGATTGGCCGTAGGCGTTTGGATACCCATTTCCTCGGCTTTCAGAAGCTCGGTGCCGACTTCAACTTCGATATAAGCGACGAGTTCTATACCGTTGAGGCTAAACGCCTTAAAGGGACATATATGCTTCTTGACGAGGCCTCGGTTACGGGTACTGCAAATATTGTTATGGCGGCGGTACTTGCCGAGGGTCGTACGACGATATACAATGCCGCGTGTGAGCCCTACTTGCAGCAGCTCTGCAAGATGCTTAACCGCATGGGAGCCAAGATTTCGGGTATCGCCTCGAACTTGCTCGTTATCGATGGTGTGGAGTCGCTCGGAGGTACGGAGCATACCATGTTGCCCGATATGATCGAGGTGGGTAGCTTTATCGGTATGGCGGCAATGAATCGCTCGGAGCTCACCATAACCAACGTGTCGTATGATAATTTGGGTATCATCCCTGCACAGTTTGCGCGTATGGGCATACGTTTCGAGCAGCGTGGCGACGATATATATATCCCTCAGCAGGATAATTACAGCATCGAGAGCTTTATCGATGGCTCGATTATGACTATTGCCGATGCACCATGGCCAGGACTAACCCCCGACCTGCTATCTATATTCTTGGTTGTGGCAACTCAGGCTAAGGGCTCGGTGCTCATACACCAGAAGATGTTCGAGAGTCGTCTCTTCTTTGTCGATAAGTTGATAGATATGGGAGCTCAGATTATATTGTGCGACCCGCACCGTGCTACGGTTATCGGCCTCGACCACCGTCTGCCTCTAAGGGCTGCGAATATGACTTCGCCCGACATCCGAGCGGGTGTAGCTCTGCTTATTGCAGCGATGAGTGCCGAGGGTACAAGTACGATACAGAATATCGAGCAGATAGACCGCGGTTATCGCGATATTGATAACCGTTTGAATGCTCTCGGTGCGCGTATTACCCGCATCGAAGAGTAGAGGAGTGGAGATTGATATTAAATTATAAAGTTGTACAACAATGTTTTTGGAGAGTAATAAACATAAGGGGTGGATTGAGGTTGTCTGCGGCTCGATGTTCTCGGGTAAGACCGAGGAGCTTATTCGCCGTATGAAGAGGGCTCAATTTGCCAATTTGAAGGTCGAGATTTTCAAGCCCTCGATAGATGTTCGCTACTCGGAGGAGGATGTGGTATCGCACGACTCTAATGCGATACACTCAACGCCTGTGGAGTCGCCGCAGAACATCCTTCTAATGGCCTCGGATGTCGATGTTGTGGGTATCGACGAGGCTCAGTTCTTCGATGCGAGTATCGTGGATGTGTGTCGTAAGCTCGCCGACAGCGGTGTGAGAGTTATTGTTGCGGGCTTGGATATGGACTATATGGGTCAGCCCTTTGGCCCTATGCCTGCGCTTATGGCTACGGCCGAATATGTTACGAAGGTGCATGCTATATGTGTTCGTTGTGGCGATTTGGCACACCATTCGCATCGTCTTACGGCCGACGACAAGCAGGTGTTGTTGGGTGCTCACGACACCTATCAGCCGATATGTAGGCACTGTTTCAAGGAGTTGGTAAAGCGCGATTAACCATGCAGAAGGCTGTCGAAAAGTGTGTTGAGATTCTTCGCGATGGAGGATTGATACTCTATCCCACCGATACGGTATGGGGTATAGGTTGCGATGCTACGAATGAGGCCGCTGTTGAGCGAGTATATGCACTTAAACGTAGCGAGGATAAGCACTCGATGCTCTGCCTATGTCGCGATGCCGATATGGTTGTGCGCTATGTCAATCGCGCCCCGGGCATAGCCTTCGAGGTTATGGAGCTCTCGGATAAGCCTCTCACGGCGATACTCCCGGGTGCATGCGGCGTAGCTAAGTCGCTTATTCCCGAGGGTGGTACGCTCGGTGTGAGAGTCCCCAACCACGAATTCTGTCAGGCACTGCTGCGTAAGTTCGGCCGACCGATAGTCTCAACATCGGCCAATATCTCGGGCGAGCCTGCGGCAAAGCGACTCAAAGATGTGGTGCAGGAGATTATAGATGGCGTGGATTATGTTGTAAATCCCCGTTTCGAGGGTCGCCCGACACTCAAACCGAGCTCGATTATAGCCTTCGGCGAGGGTGGCGAGGTTGAAATAATTAGAGCTTAACGTATCATGGCTAAGGAACTTGTTACACCTGTGCAGAAGCGATTTTCGGATGTCGATTCATTCATGCACGTAAACAATATTTGGCAGCAGAGCTACTTCGATATGGGTAAGACCGAGTTCTATACTCGTGTCCTGGGTGTCACGGGAGTTTTCGACAAGCTACGCATAATTACCGCCTCGACACATACCGACTATATCGGTCAGGTGCGCCTTACCGACGATATTGTTGTTAAGACCGATGTCTCGCGTATCGGCAATAAGAGTATGACACTGCACCAAAGAATCATGTGTGGCGAGAGGTGTCTGACGGAGAGTTCGTCGGTTATGGTGGCCTTCGACTTCGAGTTGCAGCAGACTGTGCCCATCCCCGAGGAGTGGAGGGTGAAGCTTGCCGAGTATCTCACCGAGTAGTCGCAATTCAGAGATTGCACACATAGAGAGAGTATTACCTCACACCGAGCCAATAAGTTCTCCCGAGCCCTCCTCCACTCGTCGTGGGAAAGAGGCCGCTCGGGAGATATTTTTTGCTATCGGGTAAGTTATGTGCAGAAAAAGTTAGATGTTTCGGAAAAAAATAAGTAACTTTGCGAGGAATGTGCGTAGCACATGGCTCACGAAATAGGGCAAATATTAACAATTTAACTAAAAACATAATAACAATGAACAAACTCCATTTTTTGATGATGGCACTCTTCTTTGCAGTGCTTTCAGTAGGCTGTACTCCCGAGCCTCCCGAGGTTATTTTACCTCCTAACGACAACCCTGCACAGGGTGGTAATACAGACGACGATGGCAAGGAGGATGATGACGATGATGACAATCAGGGTGGTAATGGCGGTGGTACTACCGACCTTCCGTTCATCTCGACAGACCCCGCGTTTGTAACCGAGGCGATGACCGAGGATGTCACCGTAATCCTCAATGCTAAGGGTACTACGGCCGATGGCTATAAGGGCGACCTCTATGCCCACACGGGCGTACTCACAAGCAAGAGTACCGGTTCGGGTGATTGGAAGTATGTGAAGGCCGATTGGACCGAGAATATTCCCGACTGTAAGATGCAGAATATGGGTAATAACATCTGGCATCTCACTATCAAGGGTGGTCCTCGTGCCTACTATGGCGTTCCCGAGGGCGAGGCTATCGAGAAGTTGGCCTTTGTGTTCCGTGCATCGGATGGCTCGTTGGAGGTTAAGGATAACGGCGCAGATATCTTTATCGATGTTGTCGCCGAGGGTCTTTCGGTGGCTATCATCAGCCCTGCAAACGGTACAATCCTTCAGGTTGGCGAGTCGTGCGACGTTACCGTGAACCAGAAGTCGGCAACCAACCTAATGCTGTACAAGAACGACGAGGTTGTTGCAGAGGGTGCTGACGCCCAGATTGTCTATAAGTATAGCCCTTCGCAGCCCGAGGATGTGGTCTTCCGTGCTGTGGCTACCGATGGTGCGAATACGGTTGAGGACTCGGTGACTGTGGCTGTGTTGGGCGAGACTGAGAGTGCTCCGCGCCCTGCAAATGTTAAGGATGGTGTCAATATCGAGGGCTCTTCGGCAACCTTTGTACTCTACGCCCCGGGTAAGAAGTCGGTTATCCTGCTTGGCGACTTCAACAACTACGCACCTGCGAACGAGTATATGATGAAGCGCGATGGCGACTACTTCTGGACAACGGTAGATGGCCTTCAAACGGATGAAGAGTATGGCTATCAGTACCTTGTCGATGGCTCGGTAAAGGTGGGTGACCCCTATGCAACGAAGATTCTCGACCCGTGGAACGATAAGTGGATCGACGCCTCGGTATATCCTAACCTCAAAGCATACCCTGCGGAATATACCACAGATATCGTATCGGTATTCGAGCTCAACCCCACGGAATATGTGTGGAACGTCACCGACTTTGACCGCCCTGCGGTAAATTCGTTGGCAGTATATGAGCTTCTGTTGCGCGACTTCACGCTCGACAGCTCGGTAGATGCTGCTTTGGCTAAGCTCGACTACTTGGAGGAGCTCGGTATCAACGCCATCGAGCTTATGCCTATTCAGGAGTTCGACGGTAACGACTCATGGGGCTATAACCCCTGCTTCTACTTCGCTGCCGACAAGGCTTACGGTACGGAGGAGGCATACAAGCGTTTTATCGACGAGTGTCATAAAAGAGGTATTGCCGTAATTCTCGATGTTGTCTTTAACCACGCTACGGGTCAGTTCCCGTGGGCTAAAATGTGGTGGGATTCGTCGAAGAACTGCACTGCGGCTAACAACCCCTTCTTCAATGTGACTGCACCCCACAATTTCAGCGTATATCACGACTTCAAGCACCTCTATCCCAAGACTCGTCAGTACTTCAAGGAGGTATTGCAGTATTGGCTCGAGGAGTATAAGATCGACGGTTTCCGCTTCGACCTCACCAAGGGTTTGGTGCAGAATCCCGGAAACTACGATGCATGGGGCTACTCGGCTGAGCGTATCGATATCTTGAAGGACTACGCCAATGCTATCCGTGCCGTGGAGCAGGATGCATATGTCATCTTCGAGCACTTCTGCGACGCTTCGGAGGAGACCGAGCTCTACAACTCGGTAGGTGCTCTCTGCTGGAACAATAATGCCATGGGTGGCTACATGGAGTCTGTCATGGGTTGGACAGGTAGCGGCAAGAGCAACTTTGCCGACTTCAAGAAGGGTCGCATGAATAATATCGAGACCCACGACGAGGAGCGTATCGGCTACAAGGCTAAGACCTATGGCCAGACATGGGTTAAGGGCAATATGGCTGTTACGTCGAAGCGTACACAGGCTGTCTATGCCTTCCACTTCCTTACGCCCTATCCTAAGATGATGTGGCAGTTTGGCGAGCTCGGTTACGACTTCTCGATTAACTCTAACGAGAATGGCGTTGTTGGCTCGGGCGACGAGTATCGTACACACCGCAAGCCTGTGCGTTGGGACTATTTCAACGATGCCGACCGCAAGGCTATCTACACAGCCCTCTCTAAGGTGCTGAACTTCCGCAAGGAGCGCGAGGATATCTACGGACAGGATAACGTCAAGGTTCACACTTGGAAGGTTGGTGATGGCGATATGGGCGGTAAGGTATTGGTTATGGATAACGTAATCATGGTTGCCAACTTCAACAATTCGCAATCTTCGACAACCGTAAATGTCCCTGTTGCGGGTAAGTGGCGTAACCTTATGACCGATGAGGAGATGTCGCTGAACGGCACATATACGGCTAATCTCGCGGCACACGACTATATTATCTTAGTGCGATAAAAGATGAGAGTGAATAAAAAGTCTGTTTTGTCGTTCTTTGTTGTGATAAGGGGTCATCTACTTCCGCTAACGAATTATCTCGTCAATGGGCAGTACGCTAAGTACAGCCCATCGCCTCGAAATTCGCCGAGCGTTGTATCTAACCCCTTCTGACAACAAATATGCTCGCCCTCAAAATCCTCATTTACGCAGAGTAAACTACGGTTTTTCAGGCTTCGCCAGCCTAAGACTACATCTTTTTATTCACTCTCATGACAAAACGGGGATGACAAATTTACTTTTCAGTCATCCCCATATGTTTTAATATGCGCTGTTTGATGTAAAACAACATAGAACTTAAATATTATGAAGCGAAGGACAATTATCGACCTCTTCGAGGAGTCGGTAGCCAAATATGGAGCTAAGGATTTTCTCTTGGAGAAGCATAATGGCCGTTTTGAGCCTACGTCGTATAGTGCAACACGCGAGGCGGCCGTAACCATAGGAGCTGCTCTCGCGGCGTTGGGCATCGAGTATAAGGATAGGGTCTCTATCTTGGCCGAGGGATGTAACAATTGGATTATCTCGGAGCTCGGCTTGCTCTATGCAGGAGCTATTAGCGTGCCCCTCTCTATCAAGTTGGAGGAGTCGAACGATCTGCTCTTCCGTCTGCGCCACGCCGACGTCAAGGCAATCTTCGTGTCGCGCAATCAGCTGCCGAAGATTCGTCGTATAGCAGCCGAACTCAGCGACCTCAAACATATCATCGTCTGGGGCGTAGCCAAGGAGGAGCTTGGCGAGGGCGAGCTCTCGCTCGACGAGCTCTCGGCTATGGGTCGCAGCTATCTCGCCGAGCATGGCGAGAGCTTCTACGCTATTGGCCGCGGCTTGCAGAATGACGATGTGGCGACTATTACCTATACGTCGGGTACTACGGCCGACCCTAAGGGTGTGGTGCTTACACATCGCAACTATACGGCAAATGTCGAGCAGGCTCTATCTGTGATGTCTATTCCTTCGACATGGCGCACGCTTATAATACTACCTTTGGACCACTGTTTTGCTCACGTTGTAGGCTTCTATATCATGATTGCCTGCGGTGCATCGGTGGCTACTACCGAGGTTGGCCGTACTCCTATGGAGACCTTGAAGAATATCCCGCTTAACATCAAGGAGGTGAAGCCACACTTCCTGCTCTCGGTGCCTGCGTTGGCCAAGAACTTCCGCAAGAGCATCGAGACCTCTATTCGCAAGAAGGGCAAGACCACGGAGCGACTCTTCCGCCTCGCTCTTCGCACGTCGTACGCCTATCAGGCCGATGGCTACTCGAAGGGTCGCGGCTGGCGAGCACTGCTGAAGCCCGCTGTCGTGTTTTTCGATAAGATTCTCTACTCGAAGGTGCGCGAGGCCTTTGGTGGCGATTTGCAGTTCTTCGTGGGCGGCGGTGCGCTATTGGATAGCGAGTTGCAACGCTTCTTCTACGCCATCGGTATCCCAATGTTCCAGGGCTATGGCCTTTCGGAGGCTACGCCCGTAATATCTACTAATGCTCCCTCGAAGGGCGATCACCGCTTCGGCTCGTCGGGCCGTCTGGTTAAGCCTCTCGATATCAAGATTATGGATGAGGAGGGTAGAGAGCTACCCACGGGCGAGAAGGGCGAGATTGTCATCCGTGGCGAGAATGTCATGGCGGGCTATTGGAAGAATCCCGAATCTACGGCCGACACGGTGCGCGACGGCTGGCTCTATACGGGCGATATGGGATATATGTCTAAGGATAACTTCCTCTATGTCTTGGGTCGCTTCAAGAGCTTGTTGATATCGAGCGATGGCGAGAAGTATAGCCCCGAGGGTATGGAGGAGGCTATGGTTGATAAGTCGCCATATATCGACCAGATTATGATCTACAACAACCAAAACCCCTATACTATCGCCTTGGTCGTTGCCTCGAAGGATAACCTCGCAAGAGTTCTCGACGAGCGAGGCATCAAGGGCGAGGAGCGTTCGCGCGAGGCTGCGCGTATCGTCGCTGCGGAGGTTGCCAAGTACCGCACGGGAGGCATCTATGCCGACGAGTTCCCTGATAGGTGGGTCCCTGCGGTTATTGCTCTTGCCGATGAGCCCTTCACCGAGCAGAACGGCTTGGTTAATAGCACGATGAAGGTTGTTCGCAACAAGGTCGAGAAACGCTTTGCCGAGGCTATCGCTTATGCCTATACGCCCGAGGGCAAGGCTGTGGATAATGCCCGTAATATCGAGGCTATCACTAAGCTTTTGGCATAGGTTGTTGAGGGTAACTTTGGGTGTCAAAGGGTTAATCACTATTTTAACTCTTTTCGTGTGCCCGAAGTGTGGCCTAAATAGAGTGTAAACCTCTTCTATTTCGCCTTTCGCTTGCGAGCGGAAGGCGATTTTTTTATCCTTGCCGAACAATGTCCCTGCGGAGTGTTGTTCGTTTCGGGAAAAATGTTTAATTTTGTTATATAGAGTGCAAAATAGACATTAAACACAATACATAATGAAACACTTTTTTACATTCGTGCTTGCTGCGCTATGTTTTGCAGCATGCACGCAGAACGATGTCGAGGAGCTTACGGCCAATCGCGCAGATGTTCCCGAGACACTTACCGTTGGTTTTGAGGGTGGCGATACCCGAATAGAGCTTAACGAGGCATTGAAGACCGTTTGGACAAAGGGTGACCTTGCATCAGTATTTTATAAGTCCGATGCCAACCAAAAGTGGCAGTATAAGGGAGAGACGGGCGAGCGTCTTGGCACTCTCAAATGTGTTGATGCGGGAACGGCTACCACACGTACCGACCTTGTCGTTGTCGCCTATCCCTACAATACCAATTATATCTTAAATCGCACAAATGGCAATATCGAGGCCTCGCTTCCCGCCCTGCACAGCTACAAGGAGGGCAGCTATGGCTCGGAGGGCAATATCATGGTGGCGCAGAGCGAGTTCACGCAGTTCTCGCTGAGGAGTGTCTGCGGCTGGTTGCGCGTGGAGCTTACGGGTGAGGGACAAAAGGTTGAGAGCATCACGCTTCGCGGTAATGCGGGCGAGCAGGTTGCGGGCTTGATATATGTCGATACCGCTACGGCCGAGGCAACCTTGGCTTCGGAGATGGGCGAGGCCTCGGATGAGGAGCAGGTCGGCGGCGTTGGCGGCGGCTTGGATTTCGACGCCGCTGTATTTACGGAGGTGACACTCAACTGCGGCTCGGGTGTGGAGCTTGGCGCAGAGGCTAAGGCCTTCTATATTGGCTTACTCCCTCAGACTTTCGAGAGTGGCGTAACTATCGAGGTCGATTGTGCGGGTTATAAGCCGATGACCCTCTCTACGGATAGCGGCATCACTATCGAGCGCAACCATATTGTACCTATGGAGGCCGTGGAGCACGATGCGGAGTATAAGGTTCCTGCGAATCAGATTTGGTACACCGCCACGGCAAAGGTTGAGTCTTTCGACACATCAGATTTTAATGTCGCTATCGTCTCGAATGAGTGGGATGAAGCGACGGGCGAGGGCGTTATCACTTTCGACGGCGAGCTAACGACGATTGGAGTGTCAGCATTCAATGGTTGCCGCAGCCTAACAAGTGTTACAATCCCCGATAGCGTAACGACGATTGGAAAGTTTGCATTCGCAAGTTGCAGCAGCCTTGCTGAGTTTAAGGGTAAGTTTGCCGCAGATGGTGGTCGCTGCTTAATTAAGGATAATACTCTTATTGCCTATGCTGAGGCTTCGGGCACTACATATACAATCCCCGATAGCGTAACGACGATTGGAGATTGGGCATTCGCTGATTGCCTCAGCCTAACAAGTGTTACAATCGGCAATAGCGTAACGACGATTGGAGGTGATGCATTCTATAATTGCAACAGCCTAACAAGTGTTACAATCCCCGATAGAGTAACGACGATTGGACATGCGGCATTCGAAAATTGCGACAGCCTAACAAGTGTATATATCACAGATGTCGCTACGTGGTGTAATATATCTTTTGGTGGTGGTTATTTTTCTAATCCTTTAACTAATGGTGCAGATTTATATCTCAATAATGAACTTGTAAAAGATCTTACCATCCCCGATAGCGTAACGTGGATTAACGATTATGCATTCTATGGTTGCGACAGCCTAACAAGTGTCGTAATCCCCAATAGCGTAACGACGATTGGAATTGGAGGTTATGCATTCTATGGTTGCGACAGCCTAACAAGTGTTACAATTCCCGATAGCGTAACGTGGATTGGATATGCTGCATTCGCTCATTGCAGCAACCTTATAAGTGTATATTGCAAGGCGATAATCCCACCACCCATACAGAACGACGTTTTTGATGAAAATTATACAGATAGAAAGATTTATGCCTATGAGGAGTGTGTAGATATATATAAAGCGGCGTGGAGTGAGTATGCCGATAGCATTGTCACAGGTGGCAATATTCCGGAGTCTGTAACAACAACCATTCTCTACACTACATCTGATGGGGCGATTATAGATGCATCGAAATTTCCAGTAAAGAGCCATACCTACAATAATGGCATTGGAGAGCTAATATTATATGGAGAGCTGACAACAATCCCGCACGAGATGTTTAGAAACTACGACACTCTAATAACTATAATAATCCCCGATAG
Source organism: Alistipes sp. (assembly GCA_045588005.1). GTDB lineage: Bacteria > Bacteroidota > Bacteroidia > Bacteroidales > Rikenellaceae > Alistipes. The sequence continues at coordinate 15,323 of JAZNDK010000001.1, forward strand.
CGTAACGACGATTGGAGATGGGGTATTCGGATATTGCAGCAGCCTTGCCAAGTTTAAGGGTAAGTTTGCCGCAGATGGTGGTCGTTGCTTAGTTAAGGACAATGCTATTATTGCCTATGCCGAGGCTTCGGGGACTACATATACAATCCCCGATAGCGTGACTACGATTGGAGATAGGGCATTCGATTGGTGCGAAAGCCTAACAAGTGTTACAATCCCCGATAGCGTAACGGCGATTGGAGATTTTGCATTCTCTGAATGCCAAAGCCTAACAAGAGTTACAATTCCCGATAGCGTAACGGCGATTGGAGATTGGGCATTCAGCTGGTGCGACTGCCTAACAAGTGTTACAATTACAGATAGCGTGACGGCGATTGGAGAGGGGGTATTCTTTGGTTGCTACAGCCTAACAAGTGTTGTAATCCCTAGTAGCGTAACGATGATTGGAGGATGGGCATTCCAAGATTGCGATAGCCTAACAAGTGTTACAATTCCCAATAGCGTAACGACGATTGGATATGAGGCATTCTATGAATGCAGCAGCCTAAAAAGTGTATATTGCGAGGCGACAACACCGCCTGCGGGAGGTAGTGGTATGTTTGGTGATACTTCAGCCACAATTTATATCCCCGAGGGCTCGCTTCGAGAATATAAAATGGCAACGAATTGGAGCGATTATGCGGATCGCTTTGTTGAGTACGACTTCGAGGCGGGCGAGGTGGTCGAGTAACACGCCTCTAATCCGCTCAATATTAACATCAACAGCATGGGTATTAAATAGATACCCATGCTGTTTTTTGCTTTTTTGGTGGGTGTTTTTGGGGCAGGTGGGTCAGGTGGGTTAGATAGGCCGATGGGTCAGATAGGTACGGTGGGTCAGATAGGCCGATGGGTCAGATGGGTCCGGTGGGTTAAATGGGAATTTTTTCGGATAGCCCACGGAACGCACTCAACCCACGTAACCCATAGACCCCACATAACCCACAAAGGCCGTAGGCCGTACCCACAAATACCCACAACGTGAAGCGTACCCAAATATACCCAATGCGCAATCAAACCACTCGCCATACGGCGTGAGGATTATTTGATACGCCCTCGCAAAAAGCTATATATCAGGGCATATTATTCAAAAATAACACGTTATTGACGTTGCTTTTTTTTAATTTTTGCCAATTGTTCTCCTCTTCTGTTATTTATATCGTCTTAAACTATTATATATTATTCTATACGTTCTATTTTATATTCTAATTGGACCGTTTGTCGGTAAGGAGGTTTGCGATAAAAAATATTTCTTTATATCTTTGCCATAGCCGCTATAATCGTGGTTGTATATCAATGTGGAGAGGGTAGCGTATGTATGGGTATGAAAAATATATAGTTCTTGTAGCTATAATATTTATGGTATGGATGCTCCTTAAAGAGAAGATGAGAGCAGGAATATTGCTATTTTCAGTAGTGGTAATACTCCTTGTCTGCGGTATCATAACGCCGAGCGAGGCGTTGGCCGGATTCTCGAACAAGGGAATGATAACCGTGGCTCTGCTCTTCTTGGTTAGCGAGGGTGTCCGGCGTAGCGACGCTCTTGGCGAGGTGATGAAGTGGATATTTCCCTCGCGCGAGCATAGCTCCCTGCGTCGCGGGCTTCTCTACATTATGGGTGTTGTAGCCTCGGCGTCGGCCTTCCTGAATAACACCCCGATAGTCGTCATATTCATACCACATATCAAGATGTGGGCACGACGTGTGGGGTTGCCCCTCCGCAAGTTCCTCATTCCGCTATCCTATGCCGCTATTTTAGGCGGCATGTGTACGCTGATTGGAACATCGACAAACCTTGTGGTACACGGCCTTATGTTGGATGCGGGGATGGATGGTTTCACGATGTTCGAGCTTGGCAAGGTGGGAGGTATCATCGCCATTGTGGGTATCGCCTACATGGTGCTCTTTGGTGGCCGACGTCTGCCCGATGATGAGCCCAGTAGCGAGAAGCTATCTTCGTCGCGAGGCTACCATATTGTCGAGGCTGTGATAGGGCCTCGCTTCCCGGGTATTGGATGTGCTGTCGAGGAGTTCGACTTCCGAGGGCATTACAACGCCAATATCCTGCAGCTGCGTCGCGGTGGCGAGATTATGGAGAGTGTCGTCGGAGTAAGTTTTCGTGAGGGCGATACGCTCACGCTGGCTGCCGACGACCGCTTTATACCGACATGGGGCGATTCGAGTGTCTTTCTGATACTTACCAACGAAAACGACCACTCGCCACGCAGCACACCGCTAAGAAAGTGGTTTACGTTGGGGCTGCTCGTTGTGATGATTGTGGGAGCTACGCTCGGCGATATGCCCTTCATGCGAGAAGTGCTGCCCAACGCCTCGCTCGATATGTTCTTCTGGGTATGTGTCGTCACGGTGATAATGGCCTTTGCGGGGATATTTCCGGCGAAGCGATACACCAAATTTATATCGTGGGATATAGTTGTAACGATAGCCTCGGCTCTGGCTATAAGTACGGCGATGACAAAGTCGGGACTCGCCGACTGGATCGCTGTGAGCCTAACGCGCTTGGCCGATAGCTCTGCGCCTATCGTGGTGTTGGCCCTGCTCTATATCGTTACAAACCTCATAACCGAGTTTATAACAAACAATGCCGCTGCTGCCTTCGCCTTTCCGATTGCTGTGGCCGTCTCGCAGCAGATGGGGCTTAGTGCCATGCCCTTTATCGTGGCGATATGTATAGCTGCATCATCGAGCTTCTCTTCGCCTATCGGCTATCAAACAAATATGATTGTGCAGGGCATTGGTGGCTACTCGTTCCGCGACTTTCTGCGTGTGGGTCTGCCGCTGAATATCATAGCCTTTGTGGTATCGATGATTTTTATACCCATCTTTTGGCCGTTTTAGCCTCGGTGGGGTTTTTAACTATACAGATTATGAGTAACTTACATCCAATCTTTGAGAGAATGGAGAGCCGCGAGATGAAGGAGCGACAGCTCGGTCAGCGAGGCCTCACACTATGGTTTACGGGCCTCTCAGGCTCGGGTAAGAGCACGTTGGCCGTAGCTCTTGAACGCCGCCTGTCGTGCGAGGGCTACATCTCGAGAATACTCGATGGCGACAATGTCCGTATGGGCATAAATCGCGGTTTGGGATTTAGCGCGGATGATAGGCGTGAGAATATCCGCCGCATTGCCGAGGTGTGTCGCCTGTTTAACGATATGGGCGTGGTGGTGCTTGCCTCGTTTGTGTCGCCCACGGAGGAGCTGCGCGGCATGGCCCGCGATATTATCGGCGATAGTGCCTACAAGGAGATATACGTCAGTACCTCGATCGAGGAGTGTGAGCGACGCGACGTCAAGGGTCTCTATGCTAAGGCTCGACGTGGCGAGATAGCCGACTTTACGGGGATAAGCTCTCCTTATGAGCCTCCACGCTCGCCATTCATCTCTATCGACACCACGGGGTGCGAGGTTGAGGCGTTGGCCGAGGAGCTATATAGTAGGATTAAGCCATGTATAACATTGTAATATTATATAAGTATGTCATATAGTATAAGTCATTTGAAGGCTCTCGAAGCGGAGTCGATACATATAATCCGCGAGGTGGCTGCCGAGTTTCGTAATCCGGTAATGCTCTACTCCATAGGTAAGGATTCGTCGGTCATGGCACGCCTTGCCGAAAAGGCCTTTGCTCCGGGGCGTGTGCCCTTCCCGTTGATGCATATCGACTCGAAGTGGAAGTTTCGCGAGATGATAGAGTTTCGCGATAGATATGCCAAGGAGCACGATTGGGAGCTTATTGTCGAGTATAACAGACAAGCCTATGAGGAGGGCGTAGGTCCCTTTACGCACGGCAGTAAGGTGCATACTGACCTTATGAAGACGCAGGCGCTGTTGCAGGCACTCAGAAAGCATGGTTTCGATGCGGCGTTTGGTGGAGCGCGTCGCGACGAGGAGAAGAGTCGCGCCAAGGAGCGTATCTTCTCGTTCCGCAACGAATTTCAAGAGTGGGACCCCAAGAATCAACGCCCCGAGCTGTGGGATATATACAATACGAGGGTGAACGAAGGAGAGAGCATACGTGTCTTCCCGCTCTCGAATTGGACCGAGCTCGATATTTGGCAATATATACGCATGGAGCGCATACCCATAGTGCCGCTCTACTACGCCAAGCAGCGACCCGTAGTCGAGATAGGCGTTAACCTCATATTGGTCGATGACGAGCGTATGCCCGAGGAGTTGCGTCGTCGTGCCCAGATGCGCATGGTGCGCTTCCGCACCCTCGGCTGCTATCCGCTGACAGGGGCGATAGAGTCCGATGCCGACACCATCGAGGCTATCGTCGAGGAGATGATGACAACGACCAAATCGGAGCGCACAACACGCGTTATCGACTTCGATCAGGAGGGTAGCATGGAACAGAAGAAACGTGAAGGATACTTTTAAGAGAGAAAGAGATGAAGCGTATAAACATAGACGAGTTTTTGGCTCAGGATGAGCGCAAAGAGCTCCTGCGACTACTAACGGCGGGCTCGGTAGATGATGGTAAATCGACACTCATAGGTCGCCTTCTCTACGACAGCAAGCGACTCTACGAGGATCAGCTTCAAGCCTTGGAGCGTGATAGCCGCAGGGTGGGAAATGCCGGCGAGCATATCGACTATGCGTTGCTGTGCGACGGCCTTAAAGCCGAGCGCGAGCAGGGTATAACCATCGACGTAGCCTACCGCTACTTCTCGACAAATAGGCGTAAGTTTATCATCGCCGATACCCCGGGTCATGAGCAATATACGCGCAATATGATTACGGGAGGCTCTACGGCCAACCTGGCGATAATCCTTGTAGATGCGCGTCATGGTGTAGTGACACAGACCTGCCGACATAGCTACCTCGTTGCGCTACTCGGCATACGCCATGTAGTCTTGGCGGTAAACAAGATGGACTTGGTGGGGTACGATTGCGACTCTTTCAAGCATATTGTATCGACCTATCGCGAATGGTTGGAGCGTCAAGGTATCGTTATCCCCGACCTCAGTTGCATCCCACTATCGGCCTTGGAGGGTGATAATGTTGTGGAGCACAGCTCAAATATGCCGTGGTACGATGGCCCCTCGCTTATGGGACACCTCGAAACGGTAGCTATCGACCAGGATATCGATATGGAGTCGATGCGAATGCCTGTGCAGTATGTGGTGCGCCCGAATCTCGATTTTCGAGGCTTTGCAGGTAAAATAGCCTCGGGCGTGGTGCGTCGTGGCGACGAGGTGGTGGCTCTACCCTCGGGGCGTAGGTCGCACGTTAAGGATATAGTGACCTACGATGGCTCGCTCGACGAGGCCTTTGCCCCGCAATCGGTGGTTGTCACCTTGGAAGATGAGATTGACCTCTCGCGTGGCGAGATGCTTGCCCATCCAAGCTCAATGCCTACGGTAGGACACCATCTGCGAGCCATGGTTGTATGGATGGATGAGCAGCCATTGGATAGGAGTAAGGCCTTCTATATCAAGCACACTGCAAATACTACACGCGCCCACATCACCGCGCTCCACTATCGTATCGATACCAATACGGCCCAGCGTGTCGAGCTCGAAGGTCTTGCCCTGAATGAGATTGCCGAGGTGTCGCTGACCACCGCTGCACCGCTCATCTTCGACAGCTATGCTCGTAATCGAACGACGGGTGCATTTATACTTATCGACCCTATCACAAACTTTACATCGGCCGTGGGCATGATTATCTCCGAGGATGAGGCTCATAAGGTTGAGGGTCGAGTGGAGGTCTCACTCGCCGATTATGGAGTGGCCGAGGCTGACTACGACGCTGTGGAGCATTTCTGCGAGGAGCTACGTCGTCGCACGGGTATATATATAGAATGCAGGAGGTAGCTATGGGTCTGTTGAACTTCGAGAAGCTCCCCGTAAGCACGCTTATCGGGGCTGATAAAGCGACCTTCGAGGAGGTTGTTTCAGACATTGTGTCCGATAGGGCCTACCGCAGTAAGCTGCGCACTACACGTCTTGTACAGAGAGTGTTATCGCCATTATACGAGGCTAATAAGCGAGCGTACAGCCACCTTGATACTATCCCTATGGAGCATGACCCGATATTTATCATAGGTCATTGGCGCAGCGGCACAACCTTCGTTCACAACATCTTCACTCAGGATGAGCGTTTTGGCTACTGTACTACATATCAGACGGTCTTTCCACATATGATGCTTCGGGGCTATCGCCCTATGCGCTCTGTGGTGCGACTCTTCATGCCCTCGACACGCGCTACAGATGGCATGGAGCTCGGTATCGATACTCCGCAAGAGGAGGAGGTGGCCCTCTCGAATATGACCCCTGTGTCGCACTATCACTTTCTGAGCTCGCCGCAGCGTATGGCCCATTGGAGAGAGCACGCTCTGCTCCTTGATGGTATCAGCGAGGCGCAGCGCGAGGAGTGGCGCGAGGCTATGCGCAATCTTGTCCACACGTCGCTACATGTGCAGCATAGGAGTATATTTCTCTCTAAAAATCCGCCTCATACAGCACGCATAAGGGAGATTATGGCTATATGGCCCAATGCAAAGTTTATCTACTTGGTGCGTAACCCATATACGGTGTGTGAGTCCACGCGCAACTTCTTTGGCCGCACTATTGCCTCTACAACACTCGAACCTTTCGAAAGAGAGGAGTTCGACAACGAGGTACTTAAAACCTATAAGGCTTTGATTGATAGGTATGAACGTGATAAAGTGCTTATCCCCGAGGGTCATCTTTTCGAGGTCCGTTTCGAGGATTACGAGGCGGACCCTGTGGCTATGACTGAGAGAATATATCGAGAGCTGTCGTTGGGCGACTTTGACTCTGTGCGCAGCCGCGTGGAGGCCTTTGTGGGCTCAAAACGAGGCTTTAAGAAGAATCGTTACAGCTATGAGCCCCGTATCGTAGAGCTTGTCGATAGGTGGTGTGCTGCGACGCTGCGTCGCTGGGACTACCACCTGTGAGGCAAAATATCGTGCTGAGAGAGTGTCGCATAACGATAATTTCACTATCTTTGCGCCGCATACGCGCTCTATCGCTGCCACCGCAAGGTGGGGGAGGAAAGTCCGAGCAACGCAGAGCACCGCGCAAGTTAATGGCTTGATGGCCGTGAGGCCATAGTAACGTAGAAGAGAATGACCGCCCGCAAGGGTAAGGGTGAGAAGGCAGGGTAAGAGCCTACCAATATCGGCAGTGATGTCGGTAGTTGTGCATCGGCGGGTTGAAAGGCCAAATATACCGGTATATTCGGGTTGCTCGCCCGAGCCGGGGGGTAGGTCGTTAGAGGTCGTCGGCAACGGCGGCAGTAGATAAATGGCAGGCACCGCTCTCGGGCGGCACAGAATCCGGCTTATAGGCCCGCTTCTTTTTTTAATTTTAATCATCACATTATGAAAGCAATCCAAACCGACAACGCACCTAAGGCCATTGGTCCTTATAGTCAGGCAATTGAAGCCGGAAACATGTTGTTTATCTCCGGACAAATTCCCATTGATCCAAAAACCGGCGAACTCTCAAAAGGTTCAATTTCGGAGCAAACCAAATTGGTACTCAACAACATAGGAGGCATACTCCAAGCCGCAGGATATAGTTATAAAAACGTTGTAAAAACCACTTGTTTACTTGCCGACATAGCCGATTTTGCCGAAATGAACAAGGTTTACGGCGAGTATTTCACCGAAAATCCGCCCGCACGCTCGGCATTTGCTGCCAAAGATTTGCCCAAAGGCGCAAGGATTGAGATAGAGGCAATTGCGGCAAAATAGTTACTCTAAAATTTTGATATTCAGATACACCTCATCGTCGTCGGCACGGTTGAGGTGAATCTTGTTGTATGGTTCTACCGCAAACTCAGCATTGAGGTCGGCAAGAAGCGAAGAAACTTTGTTGGTATCCACCTCGATTTTGAGAATATGGTAATCAGCGGCAAACTTTTTATAATCAACAATATAGGCATTTTTTACCACAGCGGTTTCAATGCGGTGCAAAGCCGCAGTTGATGGCGTATGGGTTGATATGTTCCAAAAATGCCGGGTCATGGTGTGGGGTGGTTAATAGTACAAAGATAAGATTTTTTGGTTAGACAAATGATTATTTTTGTATTTTAGTTTGAAATTAGCAAAAATATTATTATTTTTGGAAACAAGAAAAAAGAAAAGTTTCAGAAACAGCCGACTACATAGAAGAAAATCTACCACTAACCC
>JAZNDK010000002.1:0-16507 GCA_045588005.1 Alistipes sp.
AAGAGAGCAATTATCCTTATGTTGGCCCTTATGATGGCCATACCAGCAATAGCGTCATCGCCAGCAGGGAGCTACGACGACGAACTTTATGGACGAAACCGCGTAGCAACGACCGTCAAGGCGCAGTTTGAAGTAAATGCAGGATTTATAACGGGCGGCAAACTCGCTACCAAGAACTTCGGCAAGCTGAAGACAAACCTATCGCGCCCTTACCTCGATGTCATTGGTGGTGTGCGCCTCGGCGACTTCCTCTTTGCAGGTGTCGGCACTGGCGTGCAGTATGCCTATGGCGAGTGTAACCTTGTAAGCATCGCCACCGACATAGCTCACAGTGGCTCGCCCGATACGTGGGGCTCGGTGAGCATACCTATATACGCCAATGTGCGAGGATATATACCTACGCGCGTAATCGTCAAGCCATATATATCCGTAAGTTTGGGAGGTCACGTTGTGGCTACCTCGAACTTCTCGAAGGAGGGGTATGGCAAACTACGTGGAGGTCTGCTTATGAAGTTTGGCGCAGGTATGAACATCGCTAACTTCAACTTCGGCCTCGGTATGGCTGCCCAGAATCTCGAGTGGATAAATGCCGCTGGCGTAACTATGTTTAAGGCCGGAAATAATGCCTTCTACATCGAGGTGGGAGCTACGTTCTAAGAGTTCGGCCTATCCGCCACCGCTAAGGCGGAAAGGGTAGGGTGTAGGCAGAGACTGCTAAAGAGGCTGAATAAAAAGTCTATTTTGTCGTTCTTTGTTGATATAAGGCATCATCTTCTGCCGCTAACAAATTATCTTGGCAATGGGCAGTACGTCAAAGTACAGCCCATCGCCTCGAAATTTGTCGAGTGTTGTATCTAATGCCTTCTCCCAACAAATATGCTCGCCCTCAAAATGCTCATTTACGCTTAGTAAACTCCGCTTTTTCGGGCTTCGCAGGCCTAAAACTACATCTTTTTATTCAACCTCCTGATAAAATGGGGATGACAAATTTACTTTTTAGTCATCCCCATTTTTTGTTTTGGGGAGAATGGGTTATATGGGTTATATGGGTTAAATGGGGATTTTTTCGTATAGCTCACGGAACGCACTCAACCCATGTAACCCACAGATCCCACAGACCCCACCAAGACCGCAGGCCGTACCCACAATACCCAAAAAGCGAAGCGTACCCACAAATACTCAACAAAACCCAAACAATACTCAATAATATTTGTATCCTGCGACTTAGCTGCGCTTATAACTAATACGGCGGGGCTGCTACGCTCTTGGTAGTCGGCCCCGCCGTGTGTGAGAATATTCTCGTTAGTAGTTCTCAATAACTGCCTCCAAGTGCTGCTTCCAGATAAGTGCTGCACCGCCAAGAATAGCTACATTCTTATCCTGAATGCCGCTCAACATAAGCTTCACCTTGCCGCGGAAGACCGACAGCTGGTTCTCCTCCATATACTTATGCGTGGGGCGCATGATGTAGTCGCCGGCATTTGCCAAGCCACCAAAGAGAATGATAGCCTCGGGTGAGGTGACAGCCGTGAGGTCGGCAAGAGCCAAGCCGAGAACCTTACCCGTTTGCTCGAAGGCCTCCAAGGCGATGGGGTCGTTCTTTGCAGCGGCATCCGAGAGCATCTTAGCCTCGAACTTGTCGTAAGGAATTGCGCGAAGCTCGCTATCGCAGGTCATCGACGCCATAAGGTCGAATGCTGTACGCTTGATACCCGTTGCCGATACATAGGCCTCCAAGCAACCCTTGCGACCGCAGCCGCACTGACGACCTGTCTCGCGCGAAGCAACGGCAATATGACCATACTCGCCAGCGAAGCCGTCGTGACCATATACCATCTCACCATTGCAGACGATGCCCGAGCCAAGGCCTGTGCCGAGGGTAATCATCGCAAAATCCTTCATGCCACGAGCATTACCGAAGACCATCTCGCCGATAGCCGCAGCATTGGCATCGTTGGTAATCATAACCTTAACACCTCCGAAGTGCTTGCCCAAGTCCTCCACAAAGTTGAAGGTGCGCAGAGCGTTGGGGCGTGGGTCAGTGGGGTCCTCATACTTCCAGAGGTTGGCAGGGGTCTCGATGCGGCCAGAGTGGATATTGGCGTTGGGAGCACCCACGCCGATACCGATAAGGTCGCACTCGGGTTGTGCGGCGATAATCTCCTTCATCGCTGCTGCCAGCGTCTCGATATATGGCTTGTAGTCGTCGTAGTACTTGAACTTGTCGGTCGAAATCTTACCTTCGGCAATCACATTGCCATCCTCATCTACAAGACCAAAGGCCGTATTGGTACCGCCGATGTCGATACCCATTGCATATTTTTTCATCATAACGTAACGGTGTTTTGAAATTTATAGGTCAAAGTTACCAAAATTATTTTAATCTCTGCAAAAAAATTACTAATTTTGAGCCATAATAGCGTTTAATAGCGAGATAAGACCCCTTTTGATGCGAAAAAGTGGGCTCTTGTTGATGCCGAAAAATAATTTTGTTACGATTATGAGTCATACTAACGATGAGATGTTGGAGATGTTCGAGGCTGCGCTACAACAGATGCAGACCCCCGAAGAGCCTAAGTTGCTCTACACTCCTATAATATACTCGATGTCGGGCGGCGGCAAGAGGTTGCGCCCAGTGCTCCTGCTGCTCACTGCCGAGGCCTTTGGTGGTGATGCTGCGGCGGCGATGCCCGCAGCTCTCGCTGTGGAGGTGTTCCACAATTTCACACTCCTGCACGACGATATCATGGATAACGCTGCGGTGCGTCGCGGCAAGCCCTCGGTATTTGCTAAGTGGGGTGGTAATGTGGCTATCCTCTCGGGCGATGCCATGCTTATCACCGCCTATAAGCTCCTCGCCTCGCTCGGTGCAGAGATGTTGCCGCGCGTGATACACATCTTCAACGACATGGCCTTGGAGGTGTGCGAGGGTCAGCAGTACGACATGGACTTCGAGAGTATGCAGCGTGTATCGGTCGAGGAGTATATCCTTATGATCGAGCGCAAGACCTCGGCACTGCTCTCGGGCTCGGCAATGATAGGAGCTACCTTGGCAGGTGCTTCCGAGGAGGATATTCGCAAGATATACCGCTTTGCCACAGAGCTCGGCTTGGCATTCCAACTCCAAGACGATATGCTCGACAGCTATGGCGACGAGGCTCTTGGTAAAAAGATTGGCGGCGACATCCTCGAAGGTAAGCAGACCTACCTCATGGTGCAGGCTATGGAGCGTGCAAACGACGCTGAGCGAGAGGTGTTGCGCACCACGCATAAGTGCAGTGAGCTGAGCGATGCCGAGAAGATAGCGCGTGTCAAGGCTCTCTACGACGCCTTGGATGTTAAGCACGCCACCGAGCAGCAGATTGAACTGCGCTTCGAGCGTGCCCTGAGCATCCTCGACAGCGTATCTATCGCCGAGGAGCGCAAGAGCCACCTCAGAGAGTTTGCCCGCAACCTTATGGGCCGTAAAAAGTAGAGAGATGATACGTAGAAACGACATAGAGATAATGGCCCCTGTGGGCTCATATGAGGCTCTCAATGCTGCGATAAATGCAGGAGCCGACTCCGTATATTTTGGTGTCGAGCAGCTAAATATGCGTGCCGCCTCGTCGGTAAACTTCACGCTCGACGACCTTGCCGAGATTGTGCGTACGGCACATGCCGCAGGTGTCAAGACCTACCTAACGGTAAATATCGTCATCTACGACGACGAGATGGAGGTTATGCGCCGCATCATCGACCGTGCCAAGAGCGAGGGTATCGATGCAATTATCGCCACCGACCTCGCCGCGATACTCTATGCCCGTGAGGTGGGTATGGAGGTACACATATCTACGCAGAGCAACATTTCCAATATTGCGGCCGTGCGCCACTTTGCGCAGTGGGCCGATGTCGTGGTGCTCGCCCGCGAGCTCTCGTTGGAGCAGATTGCCCACATCTCGCGACAGATTGAGGAGCAGCGTATCTGCGGTCCGCGTGGCGAGCTTGTCAAAATCGAGATGTTCGCCCACGGTGCAATGTGTATGTCGATGTCGGGCAAGTGTTATCTCTCGGAGCATGAGTCGCACCACTCGGCAAATAGGGGTGCCTGCCGACAGATATGCCGCCGCAAATATACAATCACGGACAAGGAGACGGGACACGCCCTCGATATCGACGGGCAGTATGTCCTCTCGCCCAAAGACCTATGTACAATCGACTTCCTCGATAGCTTCATAGGCGCGGGTGTTCGTGTACTCAAAATCGAGGGTCGTGCGCGTGGAGGTGAGTATGTTAAGCGTGTGGTGGAGTGCTACAACGAGGCGTTGCTCCTCTTGGAGCGTGGTAACTACTCGGCCGAGAGTGTCGCTCCGCTCAAAGAGCGTCTGCGCACCGTCTTCAACCGCGACTTCTGGGGTGGCTACTACGCTGCCCGCACCATGGTCGAGCATAGCGAGCACTACGGCTCGTCGGCAACCTTGAAGAAGGTATATATGGGCAAGGTGACAAACTACTTCAAGCGCATCGGCGTTGCCGAGGTCTTGGTCGAGGCGTGCGAGGTGTCGGAGGGTGATGCTCTCCTCTTCATGGGTGAAAAGACCGGTGTTGTCGAGCAGCGTGCCGAGGGTATCATGCTCAATGAGCAACCTGCCGAGGGTGCTAAGCAGGGCGATTACATATCGCTCAAAACGGTGTCGGAGGTGCGTCGAGGGGATAAAGTATATAAAGAGATCCCTCGCTAATTTGAATTTGTTGTGATAAGGGGTCATCTGCGGCCTCTCAATCGCTGTGCTGAATGGGAAATACCCTCAGTATGTCCCATCCAGCCCAGCTCTTAATCGAGGCCACAGCTAACCCCTTCTGACAACAAATTGGATTTGCCGTTATAAGAGGCCATCTACTTCCGCTAGCGAATTATCTCGGCAATGGGCAGTACGCCGTAGTACAGCCCATCGCCTCGAAATTCGCCGAGCGTTGTATCTAACCCCTTCTAACAACAAATTAGGGCCTAACCGCTAATGGAGGTGTGGCTCTTTATGATAAATTAGGGTCTAACTGCTAATGGAGGTGTGGCTTTTTGTGATAAATTGGGGTCTAACCGCTAATGGAGGTGTGGCTCTTTGTGATAAATTAGGGTTTAACCGCTAATTTGCCGCTGATTGAAACAAATAAAACATTGCGTAAGATAAATTAAACAAACTAAAACTATTATAACTATGTTCAGTAAAGAGACTTATGTTGGCCGTCGTGCCGAATTGTGCCGCCGTGTGGGCAAGGGACTTATTCTTCTCCCTGCAAACCCCGAAGTGCCTAACAACTATCCTAACAACACATACTACTATCGTCAGGACTCTACGTTCCGCTACTACTTCGGTCTTGACGTACCATCGCTGATGGGTGTATTAGACGCCGAGTCGGGTGAGGCGATGCTCTTTGGCGACGACTTCACCGTTGAGGATATCATCTGGACAGGCCCTATGCCTACGCTCTCGGAGCTTGGTGCTGAGGTGGGTGTCGAGAAGTGTTTCCCCAAGGCTGATGTGCGTGTTGTGCTTAAAAAGGCAATTGAGCAGAACCGCCCCGTACACTACCTGCCTCCCTACCGCGCCGAACTTAAAATCGAGCTCGCCGACCTACTTGGTATTCGTCTTGCTATGTTGCACGAGCGCAAATCGCTCGATCTGATGTTCGCGGTAGCCGAGATGCGCGAGAAGAAGTCGGTCGAGGAGGTCGAGGCGTTGGAGCGTGCCTTCAAGATTGGCTACCAGATGCACATGACGGCGATGCGTATGTGTCGCCCGGGTGTCGTAGAGCGTGAGATAGCGGGTCGTGTAGAGGGCATTGCCAAGTCATACGGTCAGGGCGTATCGTTCCCAACAATCGTAACACAGCATGGCGAGATTTTGCACAACCACAACCACGACGGAGTCCTGGAGGCGGGTCGTCTCTTGTTGGTTGATGGCGGTGGTGAGTCGGTCGAGGGCTACTGTTCGGATCATACGCGTACGTACCCTGTAAGCGGTAAGTTTACCGACCTTCAGCGCGACATATATAATATAGTACTCCGTGCGCACAGCGAGGTAAAGGATATGATCAAGCCCGGCACGATGTATCCCGAGATTCACCGCGCTGCATACCTCTCGTTGGCCGACGGTTTGAAGGGCATGGGACTTATCAAGTCTTCTCCCGAGGTGGCTGTCGAGGCGGGTGCTATGTACCTATTCATGCCTCACGGCTTGGGTCACGGTATGGGTATGGATGTTCACGACTTGGAGAATGTGGGCGAGCGTTCGTTCGACTTCTCGACAGTGGCCGAGCGTGCCGCTAAGTCGGCAACATGTATCCACCGCGGCACATGGCGCGTAGAGCCCGGTACGGTGATGTCCGACGAGCCCGGTATCTACTTTATCCCAGCACTTATCGACAAGATGCGCTCGGAGGGTAAGTTTACCGATATTGTCGATTACAACGCGTTGGATGCATACCGCACATTCGGCGGTATTCGTATCGAGGATGACGTCTTGGTAACCGAGACAGGTAGCCGCTTTATCGGCGACAAGCTCCTCCCGCTCACTGTCGAGGAGCTGGAGGCTGTCGTAGGTGCAGACTACAAATAGTCATATAGGCACGATGCCGAGTAGGGTAATATACCTCTTCCCCACCGAGTTGGAGGCCCACCCATTTAGGGTGCTGAGACCCGACGCTGAGGTTGTTATTTCGGGCGTGGGCATGGCGGCTACATCGGCCGCCATAGCCTCGCTCGTAGCTCGTAGTGACATGCGCGGGGCAAGGTTGTTGCTCTGTGGTATAGCGGGTAGCTACATTGCGGGTCCTGCGGTTGGCGAGGTGGTCGAGGTATCCTCGGAGTTGTGTACCGAACTGCCGGAGCGTTTCCGTGTGGAGTATCGCAACACCCCCTGCACCAAGCTGCGCAGCGTGCGCTCTGCTACGGTACATCGAACTGAGAAGCCCTTATGTGGAGTAGAAATCGAGAATATGGAGGGCGCGGCACTCTTTGCCCTTGCCGAGGCTATGGGGATTCGTGTTGCCGAGATTAGGGCGGTGTCAAATCGTGTGGGAGAACCCTTCGCGGAGTGGAGGGTCGAGGAGGCTATCGAGGCCCTTGCCGATGTTTTATCAAAATTGGAGGTCGAGTGATGACACAAGTAAAGCAATATCTTATCTACCTGCTCATACTCATCGTCGTATGTGTGTGCGTGGGTGTTGTATGGCACTTCTTTCGCAACGAGATTATCGTAGGGTTGGGATGGTTGGCCCTCTTTTTCATCGTCTTTGGCGTGGGTTGGCTCTTTGGCCGCTATGGTCGCCGTAAAGCTAAGTAGCTTATGCCACATCTAAGCCTATCAATATCTCCCTGCCCGAACGATACCTTTATGTTCGATGCGATAGTAAATCGTCGTATCGACTGCGGAGATTTTACCTTCGATGTGGAGTATTACGACATTGAGCAACTCAACGAGCGAGCCATTTCTCGCCGTGCCGATATCACTAAGTGTAGCACAGCCATTCTTCCGCATATAGCGTATGACTATCGTCTGTTGGATAGCGGCTCGGCATTGGGCCGTGGTAATGGGCCGTTGCTCGTGCGTCGCAGGGGAGATGCCACGGTGCTGCGTCATATAGCAGTTCCGGGCGAACATACAACGGCAAATGCCCTGATTGGCAGGCTCTTTCCCGAGATTGAGCGACGCTCGCCGCGACTATTTAGCGAGATTGCCGAGGCTGTCGAGGCCGGAGAGTACGATGCGGGAGTGCTTATCCACGAGGGTAGGTTTGTCTATGAGAGGCGTAATCTGGAACTTGTGGCCGACCTTGGCTTGGAGTGGGAGCGACGTGTGGGTCTGCCCCTGCCCTTAGGTTCGATTGTCGTGGCCCGCGACCTTGGCGAAGATGTGGCGCTGCGTTTCGAGGCTCTGTTGCGTCGAAGCATCGAGTTTGCCTTTGCTCATCCCGACGTGTCGCGAGACTACATCAAGGAGCACGCCCGCGAGCTCGAAGATGAGGTCATAGGTAAGCATATCGCACTCTTTGTAAACGACTTCTCGCTGACTCTTGGCGAGGAGGGCCGACGTGCTGTCGAGGAGCTTACGGGGTGTTAAAAATCGGCTATTTTGGCTATCGATAGTCGAATAGTTGGTCAAGCGTAGCTTGTTTCTATAAATTTTACTACCTTTGCACAATTATTATATATTGTACAAATGGAGTATATCTATCTTGTTTTAAGCCTTGCAATGATTATCGTCGGAGCGATGATGCTTACCGACGGTTCTGTTGCATTGGCAGTCAGATTGCGTGTCTCGGAGTTTGTCGTGGGTCTAACCATTGTTGCTGTTGGTACGTCGATGCCCGAGCTTGTAGTGAGCATGCTCTCGGCTTTGGGTGGTAGTGGCGAGATGGCTATCGGTAATGTTGTAGGCTCGAATATATTCAATGTCTATGCTATCCTCGGAGTCTCTGCTCTCTTTGCCCCGGTGCTCTTCACACGCTCGAATATGCGTAGCGACATCCCCGTATGTATCTTAGCCTCGGTGGCTTTTTGGGCTGTTACCTTCTGGGATGGAGTTATCTCGCGTTGGGATGGTGCGTTGCTACTCTTTGGCTACGCGCTGATGCTCTACTTCTCGATACGCCAGGGCCGTAAGGAGGGTGCTGACATAGCCTCGTCGGATGAGGAGCACGGTGGCGATATGCCTTTGTGGCGCATCCCTATCTGGATTATCGGAGGTCTTCTGATTCTTATCTTTGGAGGTCAGCTATGTGTGAGCAGTGCGACCGATATAGCCCGTAACTTGGGCGTGTCGGAGGCTACCATCGCCATCACGCTCGTTGCAGGCGGAACATCGTTGCCAGAGTTGGCCGCAAGCCTTGTGTCGCTGCTCAAGGGGCGTGCAAGTTTGGCTTTGGGTAATGTTCTCGGCTCGAATATCGCCAACATCCTGCTTATCTTGGGTACTTGCTCGTTGGTCACTCCTCTGTCGATGGGTAATGTCACGATGTGGGATATCTATGTGGCAGTATCGGCCCCTATCCTTGTGCTTATCTCGGGCCTTATTATTGGCGAGCGACGCATTACGCGTGTCGAGGGTCTTATCTTCCTGCTTATCTACGCAGGTTATGTATATACGCTGATCTAAACACCGGAAGCTATGCACGTACTGCAGACAGATGTCGTTATGTTGGCCTCCGCCGACGCTATCGCCGAGGGCTTTGTGGGCGTGTGGCCTACGCTGCTTATGGTGATTATCGCCGTGGTGGGATATGTTGTGCAGCAGCGTCTGCGCACTGTTATGCGCCGCTACTCGGAGATCGCCACGCCCAATGGTATGACCGGAGCTGAGGCGGCAACGAAGATGTTGCATGCCCACGGCATCTACAATGTTCAGGTTACTCACGTTCGCGGCGAGCTTACCGACCACTTCAACCCCGAGAATATGACCGTAAACCTCAGCGACACGGTCTATTCGTCGCGCACAATAGCAGCTATGGCTGTGGCGTGCCACGAGGCGGGTCATGCGGTGCAGTATGCCACGGGTTATAGTGCTCTTAGGTTGCGCTCGCAGCTTGTCCCCATTGTGAACTTCTCGTCGCGTGCCGCAACATGGATTATCGTGCTCGGCATAGCTCTGTTGGCAGCGACAAACAACGCCTCGCTATGTTGGCTTGGCATAGCTCTTATATCGCTCACGACGCTCTTTACGATTGTAACTCTTCCGGTGGAGTACAACGCCTCGTCGCGAGCTATTGCATGGTTGGAGCAGAGCGACATGCTTGTAGGTCGCTCGTTGGAGGGTGCGCGTATCACGCTGCGTTGGGCAGCACGCACCTACTTGGTGGCTGCGCTCAGCTCGATAGCTACGGTGTTATACTACATAGCTCTTATTGCACGTCGAAATAGGTAGAGAGAATGAAAGATAGGGATTATAGAGTGCGTGGATGGTTGCTGACGTTGGCTGTTGCTTTGGCAGTAGCCCTATTCGGTGCTATACCCTCATTCGAGCTCTTCGGCATGCAATTCGAGCGGGTATCGCTCTTTGATACCCTCTCGGAGGAGGAATCAATGGTGGAGTACTCGGCAGATATCGAACGTTTGGAGCAGGAGCTCGCTACGCTTGTTATGCCCGAGGTTGAGACGGAACAGGTAGATAGCGTGGAGGTGTTACCTTCGGTGACTATCGAGTGGCTCTACGAGAGGGAGAGTGTTGAACCGAGTCCTCGCCTCAGAAGCGAGCGAGTGTGCCCCGACACCATGCGCCATATAGTTCCTATCGAGGATTTTGACACTGCGGAATTCTCGCGTTACGATGCCTTTATCGATAAGCTGGCCTCGGGTGATGAGGTGCGCATAGCCTTCCTCGGTGATTCGTTTGTAGAGGGCGATATTCTCACATCGGATCTGCGTGCCGAGCTTCAGGAACTCTTTGGAGGTCGCGGTGTGGGCTTTGTAGCGTGTGATATACCCTTTGCTACGGTGCGCCGTACCGTGAGCCGCATATCCGAGGGGTGGTCGTCGTACAGCGTTATGAAACCTAAGTCTGCCCCCGAGTCACTGCGCGATAAGTTCTTCATCTCGGGCTACTTGGCTAAGGGCGGGGTGGGAGCCGCTACGAAGTGGAGTGTGGAGTCCCGTTTTGCGACGCTCGATTCGCTGTCGCGAGCACGCATCTTGCTGCTTAGCGAGGAGTGCAGTCGTGTGGAGGTGGCTCTAAGCGACACTCTCCGTAATGAGATAGCCCTCGAAGGGGATAGCCGCCTAAGAGAGATATATGTCGAAGCTCCGCTCACCGACATCTCGATAAAGGTCTTGGAGGGCGAGGTGCTCTGCTATGGCGTATCGTTGGAGGGAGGCTCGGGTGTTATGGTTGATAACTTCTCGGTGCGTAGCAATAACGGACACGCCATCTTCGGCACAGGAGCGCATATAAACCGTCAGATAGATGATATCTTGGGCTACGACCTTGTGGTGTTGCAGTATGGACTCAATATCATGCAGGCCGAGCGTCGTGATTACTCGCGTTATCGTGACCAGCTTCGCGATATGATAGCCTATGCCGAGAGGTGCTTCCCCGATGCTGCCGTTATGGTTATGGGTGTTAGTGACCGCTGGGTTAAGGACTCCGAGAGCAAGGAGTATAAGCCTATTGGTACGGTCGAGGCTTTGAGTAGCTATCAGCGTGCTGCGGCCGATAGTTGCGGTGTCGCTTTTTGGAATACGGCCGAGGCGATGAAGGCATTGGGCGGCATGCCTCAGTTTGTGGCTAATGGTTGGGCAGCGAAGGATTATACCCATATCAACTTCCGTGGTGGTCGTAGTGTTGCCGAGGCTCTTATGGCGGCTATACGTAGCTCGGTGTATGACGAGCTGACACTTCGCGAGGAGGTGGAACGTCGCGAGGCCGAGGCACGAGCAAGGGAGCTACGAGCAAGAGAGGCCGAGCGTCTGCGCCAAATCGAGGCTCAGGTGGCGGCCGTAGCATCTGTTGTCGATTCGTTGGGCGTGGTGTTGCCTACGGTGGATAACCTTGAAACTTTGGAGGAGTAGTAATGGAGTGGCTCGAAGGGTATATCGCTCGTGCTGTGGAGCAGTTCGAGGCGTTGTGGCCTCAGATTTTGGGGCTTGTGCAATACGACGCAGCCTCGCCTATGACGCTTGCCGGCGGTCTCTTCCTCTTCATGTTTCTTATATTCGGTATTGGCTACCTCGCTGTGCGTAGGGTAGTGTGGCTTAGAACGCTCTATGTCGCACTATTCTCGCTGTACTTCTACTATAAACTCTCGGGGTGGTATGTGTTGCTGCTTGTTGCCGTAGCTCTCAGCGACTATGTGATAGGTCGCCGCGTAGCAAGGTCGCGGGCTCGGGGTGGCTCAACGAGGTGGTGGGTGACGCTCAGTGTGGTTATCAACCTCGCAATACTTATCTATTTTAAGGCCGGAGGGCTTATCGCCGAGTGGCTATCGACGATGTACGATAGCGGAACGGTAGATTGGCAAGGGGCGATAATTCCGGCTGGTGTCTCGTTCTTTGTCTTTCAGTCGATAGCCTATGTTGTCGATATATCGCGCGGAAAAATAGAGCCTCTCAATCGCTTTACCGACTACCTCTTCATGCTCTCGTTCTTTCCCAAGATGTTTCTCGGCCCGTTGGTCGTGGCCTCGGAGTTTATTCCGCAGATTAAGAGCCGTGAGCTTAACGTTAGTCGCGAGGAGTTGGCGCGTGCCGTGACGCTTATTGCAGGCGGTATGATAAAGTACTCTCTCATCGCCCGAACGATAGGCATACTCTTCGTAGCTCCCGCCTTTGATGGCGAGTTTGGCGATGGCGGTGTTGTGGCTCTCTTGGCTATTTTGGGCTTTACGCTACAAATCTATTGTGACTTTTCGGGTTACTCGGATTTGGCCGTGGGTGTAGCCCTGCTTATGGGCTTTCGCCTCCCCGACAACTTCGACTCTCCCTATCGCTCGGCTACGATTACGGAGTTTTGGCGTAGGTGGCATATATCGCTCTCGTCGTGGTTGCGCGACTATCTATATATCTCGCTTGGCGGTAACCGACGTGGCCGTGTGCGTACCTATTTCAACCTTCTTGTGACGATGATTCTCGGTGGCTTGTGGCACGGTGTTGGTCTTCCCTTTCTTGCATGGGGTACGCTGCACGGTGTGGCTCTCGCACTGCATAAGGTGTGGCTCGGCGTTGTGCCGTGGGCAAAGCCCAAGGGAGAAGATATGCACCCTCTTGTGCGTATCCCCTCGACACTCCTAACCTTTATTGTTGTTGCCTTTGGCTGGTTGCTCTTCACGGCGAGCGACATGGCCTTTGTAGGCGATATTCTTGGTCGTATTGCTCATAACTTCGCGTGGAGCGATATGCGGGGTGTTGTCGATGCGTCGCTGCCCGCACTGCTCATTATGGCGGTGGGATATATCGCTCACTTTATGCCGCGTAGTTTAGATAGCGCACTACAACGAGCTGTGTGTCGCGTAGGTTTCTTAGGCGAGTGGCTTATTATCGTGGTGGTGATATGGGGCGTTATGCAGTGTGACGCCTATTTGGCTACGCTCAGTGCCGATGGCGCGGGATTGCCTATGTATGCAGCATTCTAATCTCGATTTATGGAACATACTACTTGGGATATACCCCTCTTCGAACTTCTAAACTTCAATGGCGGAGGATTTATGGATGTGGCTATGAGCCTCGTCTCGGGCATTGCACTCTGGTTGCCACTCTACGCTCTTACAATATATATGGTATGGAGACGTTATTCGTGGTGGGGTGTTGTGGCCTTCCTTCTCGCTGTTGCTGCGGCTATGGGTCTTGCCGACCTTGTTGCTGGTGTGTTCAAACATACAGGCCCTCTGGGTGGTGTGTGGCCCTCGTTCCCCGCGCGTGAACGACCTATGTTCTGCGATGCTTTGGAGGGGGTGCATGTACCCTCCTTTGACCACGGCCGCTATGGTACAGTCTCGGCACACGCTGCAACGATAATCTCGCTTGCGCTGCTGAGCAGCGTAGCTATTGCCCATAGGTGGTTTACGGCAGTGATGGTGGTGGTCACTCTGCTTGTCTGCTATTCGCGCATATATTTAGCGTGTCACTTTCCGCAAGATATACTCCTCGGAGCTGTTGTAGGCCTTGTCTCGGGAGGTGTAGGAGTTGGGCTGTTTGGCTATATTCGTTCATTCAGAAGAGAATAAAAACCATAAAATTTCTTAAAGAGGCTTTACAGTACATTGTAACGCCTCTTTTTGTTTTTTGTGAATAAAGTGTCGAAAAAATGGCCCTATGGAAATTTTATAATCCGACGAAAAATCACGAATTTTGTATGCCTGAATTCTGCCTCTGTAACGAATTGAGTGGCATAATTCGGGTAATTTGCTGAGGCTAAGTGGAAATGTTAGAAAAATAATATATAAACGAATAAACAATGACTACTAAAACTAAAAATGCCCAACTTCCGACAGTTAAGTATGACGATGCTGTAGCCGCAAGTAAGGTCTATTTTGGTGGTGATGACCTCGCCGCGCAGGTGTGGGTCAGCAAGTATGCCCTCAAAGACTCGTACGGCAATATCTTCGAGACAACACCCGAGGATATGCATAACCGTATCGCCTCGGAGTTGGCCCGTATCGAGGCTAACTATCCCAATGGATTGAGCCATCAGCAGATTTTCGAGCTTCTCGACCACTTCCGCTACGTCATCCCTCAGGGTGGTCCTATGACAGGCATAGGCAACAATATGCAGGTTGCCTCGCTATCAAACTGCTTCGTTATCGGACATAAGAAACCCGCCGACTCGTATGGCGGTATCTTCCGTATGGATGAGGAACAGGTGCAGCTTATGAAGCGTCGAGGAGGTGTTGGTCATGACCTCTCGCACATCCGCCCCACGGGTAGCCCTGTGCTTAACTCGGCCCTCACCTCGACGGGTATCGTACCCTTCATGGAGCGTTACTCAAACTCTACACGCGAGGTAGCTCAGGATGGTCGTCGTGGAGCTCTCATGCTTTCGTTGCTTATCAAACACCCCGACGCCGAGCGTTTCATCGATGCTAAGGTAGATACAGGTAAGGTTACGGGTGCTAACGTATCGATCAAGATCGACGACGAGTTTATGCGTGCGGCTCTTGCCGGCGAGAGCTACACTCAGCAGTTCCCCATCGGCTCGGATAAGCCTATCCTCAAACAGGAGATCGACGCTAAGAAGCTTTGGGATAAGATTATCCACAACGCTTGGAAGTCGGCCGAGCCCGGTGTGCTTTTCTGGGATACAATCCTCAGGGAGAGTGTGCCCGATTGCTATGCCGACGAGGGCTTCCGTACGGTATCGACAAACCCCTGTGGCGAGATTCCGTTGTGCCCCTACGACAGCTGTCGTCTCTTGGCTCTCAACCTCCTCAGCTACGTTGAGAATCCCTTTACCCCGCAGGCAGCGTTCAACTTTGATAAGTTCAAGGAGCATGTTCGTAAGGCTATGCGTCTTATGGACGATATCATCGACTTGGAGCTTGAGAAGGTGGACCTTATCATAAACAAGATCAGTTCGGATCCCGAGGATGACGATGTTCGTCGTGTGGAGCTCGAGCTATGGCATAAGATTAAGGATATGGCCCTCAAAGGTCGTCGTACAGGTTTGGGTATTACGGCCGAGGGCGATATGCTCGCAGCGTTGGGCATGCGCTACGGCTCCGACGAGGCTATCGACTTCGCTGTCAGCGTACACCGCACCCTCGCAGTCGAGGCGTACCGTGCCTCGGTAGAGCTGGCTAAGGAGCGCGGCGCATTCGGTGTTTTCAACTTCGAGAAGGAGCTAGGTAACCCCATGATTGCGCGTATCTTGGCCGAGGCCCCTGAGCTTCGTGAGCAGATGCAGAAGTATGGCCGTCGAAATATCGCAATGCTTACCATCGCACCTACGGGTACAACATCGCTTATGTCGCAGACTACATCGGGTATCGAGCCTGTTTTCCGCCCTGTATATAAGCGTCGCCGTAAGATTAACCCCTCGGATAAGGATCAGGTGGCCGCATTTGTCGATGAGACAGGCGAGAAGTTCGTAGAGTATTACGTCTATCATCACCAGTTTGTCAAGTGGTTGGAGATAAACGGTTACGACATATCTAAGTTGCAGAGTGTTAGTGAGGAAGAGCTTGATAAGATGCTTCAGGCATCGCCCTACTACCACGCAACAGCAAACGATATCGACTGGGTTGCGAAGGTTAAGATGCAGGGAGCTATTCAGAAGTGGGTGGACCACTCTATCTCGGTTACCGTAAACCTCCCGAACGATGTCTCGGAGGAGCTTGTTGCCGATGTATATCGCACAGCATGGGAGTGTGGCTGTAAGGGTATCACCGTATATCGTGACGGTTGTCGTACGGGTGTTCTTCTCGACGTTAAGTCTAAGGAGGGAGACAACAAATGCAAGAGCGACCAGACGATACGTCGCCCCGAGTCAATACCCGCAGATATTGTGCGCTTTAAGAATGGCTCGGAGGATTGGATTGCCTTTGTAGGTAAGCAGGATGACCGTCCCTACGAGATATTTACAGGTAAGATCGAGGAGGATGCTATGTATATTCCCAAGACTATCACTCGCGGTAATATCCTCAAGGTGAGCGAGGCAGATGGCTCGAAGCGTTACGACTTCCAATATCAGGATCGCTACGGTTACATCAATACCATTGGTGGTATCTCGCGCCTCTTCGACGAGGAGTTCTGGAACTACGCAAAGCTTATCTCGGGCGTATTGCGCTATGGTATGCCTATCGACAAGGTCGTTCAGCTTGTCGATGGTCTGCACCTCGACTCTGAGACCATCAACACATGGAAGAATGGTGTTGAGCGCGCCTTGAAGCAGTATATCAAGGATGGTACTCGCGGTAAGGGTCGTTGTCCCCAGTGTGGTCAGGAGAATATGGCTTACCAGAATGGCTGTTTGACTTGTATGTCGTGTGGGTATTCTAAGTGCGGTTAATTTGGGGTGATAGCGGCGCATTAGCGACGCTTCAATCA
>JAZNDK010000003.1:0-35999 GCA_045588005.1 Alistipes sp.
TCCTGCTCCACGCTGAATGTCACGCTATCCGTGCCATCGGCCTTGATTGTCGTTGCCGATGCTGTGAGCGTAACGCTCTTCTCGGGCTCGTCGGCAACCGCGGTTGCGGTCACGCTCACCTCGTTAGACTTCGTGCCGTTATACTCGGCATAGAAGGTGTATGTGCCCGCCTCGGTCGTCTTGAAGATATTGCCGATGATTGAGCTGTTGTCTGCCGCATTGTAGATGAGTACCTCGGCAGTTACATCATCCTCGCCATACTTCACGGTGAAGCGTGCCGACTGCTCTCCGTCGGCTACAATCTCGCTCTTATCGACACTCAGTGTCAGCGTATCCACTACCGTCTCTGGCTCTTCGCACGATGCAAGGCCGATGAATGCTAGTAGTGTCATCAAAAATGAAAATCTCTTCATATGCTAAATATCTAAATGTTAGTTATTAAATAATATCTCGTTTCACTACTTTACGCGACGCAATACAATGTCCGTAGTCGCCACATTGTGCAGCTCTTGGTCGCGCCATATAGCGGGGCGATATACGCCGTAGAAGTACTCAGCACCCGAGTGGCAAGCACCAATGGTGAGGGTGTTGCCGTCGGCCGAGAGCGTCACGGGGAATGCACATGGGGCATTCTGCTCTTTTGACAGGTCTGTGCCGTAGAAGTGGAGCAAGTCACCGCCGTTGGGTCGCTCGTTGTAGAAGTACATGTTCTTCGATGTAGGTACGCTTATGACATCGCCCTCGCCGATTTCGAGGAAGATTTTGGGACCATAGTCGCGGTAAGCGAGGTTGGGGTTATTCTTCCAGTAGTCGTTGTTTGCGGCCAAGTGCTTAGGCTCGTTTGTGGTGTAGTCGTAGCTTGCCCAATGAGCTTGGAATGGCCAGTCGAGAATTACAAGACGGTTGAGGTCGCGATAGTGCTTGTTGGTGTAGTCATCGACACCTGCGGCGATGCGCACCTTCGCTCCATCGATACTCCTGCTGTCGCCTACAATATCACGATAAGAGTAGCTTACCTCCCACTCGCCAACGAGCGATGTGAAGAGCTCTGACTCTACGCGCGTGGGCAGAGGTTGTGCCGACGTTGTGAAGGTCACAGCCTTTACGGTGGCTGTTTTCTCGTTGTTGACTACCTTGACTATAGCCGTATATTCGGTCTCGGGCCACAGGTCCTCAAGCGGTAGGGTGAGGCCTGTCGAAGTTGCCTCGGCCAACTGCTCGGGGGTAAGCTCGGCACCGCGGTACGAAGCGACGTCGTCGTCGGTCATGCCCTTAGCACGCTCCATATCTACATCGACCGTAGTGTTGAAGGCGTACTTAACCCAGACGCCATTGGTCTTAATTTTGAGCTCGAGAGTCTTGTAGGGGTCCTTAGCTGCCGCTACGAGCTCTGCAGTAAGCTCTGCGGGAGCACCCGTAGCCTCGGCCGTCGTGAACTCCTGCCAAGAGAACGACTCGCCACCTGCTCGATCTACAACAAGTTTAAGCAACACATGCTTTGTCGAGGGTGTAAGACCCTCCCATGTGCGCTCGATAGTCATTGTCGAAGACCACGCGTAGTGACTCTTCATAACCGACATATATGCACCCTCGCCATACATCTCCATATTGCTCTCGAAGGTTGCGCTCTCCTGAACAAAGAGGTAGAAGGTCGATACCGTATCGTCGGGTACAGCCTTGATATCAACCGATGTAGAGGTGATGTTGCTAAGCGTAATCTCGACGTTGGCGTTCGACTCGCTGAGGGCCTTGGTTGTTACCTCAATGGTGTGAACTTCCGAGAGAAGATTGCCCTCGGCATCGACAATAATACCGTCAGCACCACACTCGGCAACAGCGATAACGTAGGTCATGTTGGGCTGTACGTTCATAGGCTCATTGCCATACGAGCCGCCATTCTCCCACTTGATGGTCTGCACACCGCTCCCGAAGATGTTCTTCTGTACAAGGTAGTTAGCTGCCGAGCCGAAGATCGGGAGGTATGCCTGCTCAAAGGGCAGGAATACGTAGTAACCCTCGAAGTTAATCTTGAAGGTAAAGTAGTTTGTGCCCACCTCCAAAATCTCGATAGGCTTGAATTTGCCATCATCCAACGTGGTGAATTTAAGTGTCTTAACTGCACTTAGCGAGCCGTCGGCCGAACTCTTTGCCACAACGTAGAGCGTGTATGGAGTGTTCTGGCTTAGGCCCTCGATAGTTACATCAATGCTATCCTCCACATGGCCACCGTTGAGCTCGAACCATGTAGTTATGTCGGGTCGCTGCTCCGATTCAAGGTCGTTAGCCAAGTAGTAGCCATACTCGCAGGGAGTATTAGCTACGATGTTAAATGTGAAACTCTCGGCCTCGACACCTACCTCTGTGAGGGTGATTTCGGGCTTCACGCCATTTGTCGGCTCATCGGGTGTGGGTACAGGCTTGTCGTCACAACTTGTGCCAATGGCCGCAAATAGAATAAATGCGAAAAACGAAAAAAGTTTTCTCATGGTATAAATTTTAGGTTTAAGTTATTCTCAATATCTTTTATCTTATCTTCTGCTCTTCCTCTCCTAACTAAACATAGTATGTTTAATGTCGCGAAGGTAGTAAATTATTTTCAAATTCCAAAACTTGAAAAAGATATTTTTACTTATTCTTAGCATAAATATATTTATGCAGCGAGCCCTGCTTCATCAATTAGCCTCACAAACTAACCGTAGTCGCGCAGTTAAAGTCGTTGATATATAAAAAAATACACCCCTCTACGTTGAGTAAAGGGGTGTAATTTGTTGAGGCTTAAATCGCGCTGCTAACCTTTGCTAACTGCCTCTTGTCGCTTGGCCAGACGCGACAGAAACGAGCGATTAACGATGACACGCACGTCGCGGTGCAAAACACGAAACTCCACGGGTGTACCTCCCAAAAGCTCGCCATCAACCTCCAACTGCACCTCGGGCGATGACTCGATGCGTATTTTGCTGCCCTGAGCGTGTAGGACATGGCCAATGGTGTAGATTCTACCGTTGAATATACGGCCAATGCGGAAGAGCACATGCCACCAGTGAAGAGGCTTAATCATGGTGATATCCAAGAGTCCATCGTCGGCAATAGCCGCCGGCAGCTGCTGTATGCCACCACCGTTGTACTTACATACACCAATGGCAATGCTGAATATCAAGTTGTTGAATATCAGCCTGTCATCGACCCAGATTTTGACGCCCGTCGATTTGTGTTTGAAGAACGAGCCAAGCAGATTCCATAGGTATATGCCGCGGCCCATTCGCCCCTTCATTCTCGAATGTTGGCACGCCGATATTACCGCTGCATCGAAGCCTACGCCCGCAACATTTGCCATGTGGCGTGTCTGTCTGTACATCGACTCCTCGTACTCCACCTCGGCAACATCTTGCAGGAAGGTGTAGCCCTCCTTTATGGCGCGTATCGCCTCGGAGTATCGCGTCGGGATGCCGTACATGCGTATCCAGTCGTTGCCGGTACCTATGGCGATTACGGCTATTGTAACCTCGCTTGCAGGCACAAACTTCTGAATGAAGAGGCCGTTAATAACCTCGTGCAGCGTGCCGTCGCCACCAACGACGATGATATGTCTATATCCCGCCTCGATGGCCGATACGGTTAGCTCCGTTGCGTGACACCTATGCTCGGTAAATACCGCCTCACACTTTATACCATTGTCGCGCAGCAACTTCGATATCTGTGGGTAGTCGTCTAATCCCCTGCCTGAGCCGGCAGTGGGATTGACAACTACAAACCACTTGACACTACCCTCGATGGTAGGTCTATCCAGCGTCTGCTGCTTCATGCTCGACTACTTCTTGGGGGCGTTACGCACGGTGTTGAGCAAGAAGTCGTAGAACTTCTCAACCGAGGCAATCTCCACCTTCTCGTCGGGAGAGTGGGGATAGCAGATGGTCGGACCGAACGAGATCATATCCATTCCGGGATATTTAGCTCCGATGATACCGCACTCCAAACCTGCGTGGATAGCCGTAACGGAGGGCTTTACGCCGTAAAGTTTCTCGTACGACTCGAGCATGGTGTGCAGAATGGGCGACTTCATATTGGGATTCCAGCCGCTGTACGAGCCAGTGAGCTCAACATCAGCACCTGCAAGCTCGAATACCGACGAGATAGCACCTGCAAGCTCACCCTTCTCGGTATCTACCGACGAACGGAGCAGACACTGCACCTTGATTGTCGAGCCATCAGAGATGACGATAGCCAGGTTTGAAGATGTCTGCACGAGGTTCTCCATGGCGATAGACATGCGCTGCACACCGTTAGGACAGCCGCATACCGCACGGATGAGTGCGTGTGACTCCAAATGAGGGATGATGTGCGTGGGGCACTCTACCTCCTCGGCAAAGATTTCGATTGAGTCCTCGATACCCTCGAACTCCTTGATGATAACCTTCTCGTAGCTCTTAACGTTAGCCTCGAAGATAGCCTTCTCGGCCTCGCGTACAACTACAACAGCCCACGCCTCGCGGGGGATGGCGTTACGCATATTGCCGCCCTCAACTGCTGCAAGCTCCAAGCCGTATGACTCGGTCTCCTGACGCAACAGACGGAAGAGCACCTTGTTGGCATTGGCACGCTGTGTGCCAATCTGAATACCCGAGTGACCACCTTTGAGACCCTTTACCGTAACCTTGTAGGCTGCGAACTTACCCTCGAGAGGCTGCTCGCGGTACTTAAATGTTACATTCACATCCATACCGCCTGCGCAACCAACATAGAGCTCGCCCTCGGTCTCCGAGTCGAGGTTTAGAAGGATGTCGCCCTTGAGCATGCCGCCTTGAAGACCGAAAGCACCATCCATGCCTGTCTCCTCGGTAGCTGTAAATAGTGCCTCGAGCGGGCCATGCTGCAACTCCTCATCCTCCAAGGCTGCCATGGCCGCTGCCACGCCGATACCGTTGTCTGCACCGAGGGTTGTGCCATTGGCCGTCACCCATTCGCCGTCGATATATGCCTCGATGGGGTCTGTCGAGAAGTCGAATACCTTGTCGTTGTTCTTCTGAGGAACCATGTCGGTATGCGCTTGAAGGATGATACCCTTGCGATCCTCCATACCCGGTGTTGCAGGCTTATAAACATATACGTTCTGTGCCTCGTCAATCTTGTGCTCGAGACCCTTCTCCTCGGCCCATTTCACGATGTAGGCGCGGATAGCATCCTCCTCGTGTGAGGGGTGCGGGATGTTGCAAATCTCAGCAAAATGCTTCCATACGGCAGCCGGCTTCAAGCCTTTCAAATTCTTGTCCATAGTAAATTGTTATTTTAGTTAATTAGTTGATATACTCTCTCTTATCTCTGATTTTCGGTGTTTCTCAGACCATTCTCCAATTCCTCTCTCTTGTCGAAGGCCTCGACAATATACTTCACAAGACGGTGGCGCACAATGTCGCGTTTGTCGAAGGTTACGATACCTATGTCGGCAATGTTTTTTAGCGTATCCATCGCGCGTGTCAGTCCGCTGTCGGAGCGTCGCGGCAGGTCTATTTGTGTCACATCGCCCGTAACGATAAACTTGGCATTGCGACCCATGCGTGTCAGGAACATCTTGATCTGCGATAGGGTGGTGTTCTGCGCCTCGTCGAGTATCACAAAGGCGTTGTCGAGCGTTCTACCGCGCATATAGGCGAGCGGAGCAATCTGCACCGTACCCTCCTCGATATACTTCTGAAGCTTCGCTGCGGGTATCATATCGTTCAGCGCGTCGTAAAGCGGTTGTAGATATGGGTCGAGCTTCTCCTTCATGTCACCCGGCAGAAATCCGAGCTTCTCGCCCGCCTCCACTGCGGGGCGTGTGAGTATTATGCGTCGCACCTCTCTCTCCTTCAAGGCCCTTACAGCCAATGCAATGGCTGTATATGTCTTACCCGAGCCTGCGGGGCCCGTGGCAAAGAGCAGGTCGCACTTCTCAGCGAGCTTTACGAGCCTTTGCTGATTTACCGTGCGGGCACGGATAATAGCTCCGTTGTTGCCATAGACGATAACATCCTTATCCACGGCGGGTGGCTCGACGCTCAGCTCCTCGAGGCTCGACGAGAAGGCTTGCGACACCACCTCCGACGAGATGTGTCCATACTTAACATAGTAATCGACAAGGGCGTTCATCCTGCGCTCGAAGGCTGCCACGTCGCTACGCGCACCCAAGGCCTTAATCCTATCGCCACGCGCCACAACCTTGACCTTTGGGCATAGCTCGCGCATCTGTTCAAGATAGGCATCCTGTGGGCCGTAGAGCTCGCGGGCATCGACACCCTCGACCAATATCTCTTTTACAATCTCCTCACTCATAATTGTTTACGTTGTAGGCTAAGCCTAAAATAGTGCTGTAAAGCTCGCTGCTATGCGGTAGCTGCGTGTGGTAAACTCCTCGCCCTCAAAGTGGTTAAGTTCATCCTTCATGGCGTGAACATAGCGTAGCTCAACGAGGAAGTGGTGCGAGAAGCATACTCCGACACCTGCGGCGAGGTTCCATGTGGGATTTACCGCTCCAAACATCATAACCTCCTCATTTACCGTATATTCGCCACGGCTCATAACCGTAAATACGGGGCCGGCATTGATGCGCACCATGTTGTTTGCAAGGCGCAACGACAGTAGCACCGGAATATCTATCGCCTTCGAGCGTATGCGTCTATCTTCGCGGCCGTTCGATACATCTATCGAGCCACCCTGATAGCCCACCTCGGCCTCTAAGGCGAAGTTGCGACCAAAGCGCAGTGCCATGTCCAGATGCCCCTCGAAGCCGAAGCGCGGTTGCAGCTTGACACTCTCGGTCGATATGGTGCTAAAACCTGTGTAGAGCACACCTATACCTGCGCCAAACTCTGTCCTAATCTTGGGCGCAGACTCCTTGATAGGGGTGTAGCTATACCCTTGTGCCGAGGCTGATACCCCGACAAGAAGCAGTGCTGCGCACACAAAAATATCTCTAATCCAACACTTTAACATTTCGTCACTTAGCTGCGACAGGTCTCAGACCTGCCCAATATCTTCCAAAGATACAATCTTTACATAAAATAAACAAAGATATTGGCTAAATATTTTGCAAAACTTTCATTTTTCGAGTAAATAGCTTATCTTTGTGGCGTGTTATGCATATATATAAGGAGTAACAAGAATATTATCAGTATATTATGAGTTTGGTAGCAATCGTCGGCCGTCCCAATGTGGGCAAATCGACACTCTTTAATCGCCTTGTGGGTCAGCGTCAGGCAATCGTAGATGAGACTGCCGGTACAACACGCGATCGTCACTACGGCAAAACCGATTGGAACGGCAAGGAGTTCTCGGTTATCGATACGGGTGGTTACACCGTAAACAGCGAAGATATCTTCGAGGATGAGATTCGTCGTCAGGTGATGCTCGCTATCGACGAGGCCGACCTAATCCTCTTCCTTGTTGAGGTGCGTACAGGTATCACCGACCTCGATATGATGATGGCCGATATCCTGCGTCGCTCGGGCAAGAAGGTGATGCTTGTATGTAACAAGGTCGATACCTACGACCTTATCTACTTCTCGCACGAGTTCCACGCTCTGGGCCTTGGCGAGCCCTTCTGCATCAGCTCGATGTCGGGTAGCGGCACGGGCGATATGATGGATGCCATCCTTGCCAACCTCCCCGAGGATACCACCGCCGAGTACGACGCCTCGCTGCCGCGTATCACCATCGTAGGTCGCCCCAATGTGGGTAAGTCGTCGATGACTAACGCTCTGCTTGGTCAGGAGCGTAACATCGTGACCAATGTGGCAGGTACTACACGCGACTCTATTCACACACGCTACAACATGTACGGCATGGACTTCTACCTTATCGACACCGCAGGTATGCGTAAGAAGGGTAAGGTTACCGAGGATCTCGAGTTCTACTCTGTGATGCGCTCTATCCGAGCTATCGAGAACTCCGATGTTTGCGTGCTTATGCTCGATGCCGAGCAGGGTGTCGAGTCGCAGGACCTCAATATCCACAACCTCATCGTGCGTAACCGCAAGGGGTGTGTTATCGTGGTAAACAAGTGGGACTTGGTAGAGAAGGATAGCAACACCATGAAGGTATGGCGCGAGTTCCTCGAGAAAAAGCTCGCACCGTTTAGCGATATACCTATCATCTTTACCTCGGTAATCAACAAGCAGCGTATCCTCGATGTGTTGCAGGCGGCTATCCGCGTGTATCAGTCGCGCAAGCGTCGTATATCTACCTCGGAGCTCAACGACTTCTTCTTGCCGCTTATCGAGAACTATCCTCCTGCTTCAATCAAGGGTAAGTACATCAAAATCAAGTATGTAACACAATTGCCTACACCCACGCCGCAGTTTGCATTCTTTGTGAACCTGCCGCAATATATCAAGGAGTCGTATCGTCGTTTCTTGGAGAACAAGCTCCGTGAGCAGTGGGATTTTTCGGGAGTGCCCGTTCAGATATACTTCCGCCAAAAGTAATTTGGTGTGAAAAGTGGTCATCTGCGACTCTTCAATCATTTATGGGTCAGATGGGTCAGATAGGTCAAAAGGGTCAGATGAGTAATCTTCCGAGTAACCCACGTAACCCATGTAACCCACAAAACCCACAAAACCCATCGAGGCCGTAGGCCGTACCCACAAATACCCAACAACACTACCCACCTAAAGCATACACTACCAACAAAAAGTGCCCGACCATTACGGTCGGGCACATCACTCTACAAGACAACTATTAGAGCTGCTTCTTGCGTACAGCCTCCAACATATCAACTGTCATAGACTCCAAATCCCACTGCGGTTTCCAGCCCCACTCCTCGCGAGCGCAGCTATCGTCAAGTGAGTTAGGCCAGCTACGCGAAATCTGGTCCTTAACGGGATCTACGTTATACTCCATCTGGAAGCCCGGAACATGACGCTCGACAACCTCGCGGATAATCTCGGGCGTGAAGCTCATAGCTGCGATATTGAACGAGTTACGGTGCTTAAGCTTCGAGGGATCAGCCTCCATAAGCTCTACCGTAGCACGCAACGCATCGGGCATATACATCATATCCATATAGACATCGGGAGCGATGTTACATACGAACTTGTTACCCTTAACAGCCTCGTAGTAGATCTCTACGGCATAGTCCGTAGTACCACCACCGGGGAGGGTTACGTTAGAGATGATACCCGGGAAACGTACCGAGCGGGTATCCACACCAAAGCGTGAGTGGTAGTAGTTCGAGAGAAGTTCGCCTGTAACCTTGCATACACCATAGATAGTGTTGGGCTGCATGACGGTATCCTGAGGAGTCTTGTCGCGGGGGAAATCGCCACCAAATGCTCCGATAGAGCTCGGGGTGAATACGGCACACTTCTTCTCGCGAGCAATCTCCAACGAGTTCTCCAAAGCACCCATATTGATACGCATAGCCAACTGAGGATTCTTCTCGCCTGTGGCCGAGAGAAGAGCTACGAGGTTGAAGATTGAGTCGATCTTATACTTATCGACAAGCTCGGCATACTGCTTGGCATCGAGGGCGTCGAGAGCCTCGAAGGGGCCTGCATCTGCCAATACGGCATTGTGTTTAACATCGGTAGCTACGACATTCGAAGCACCATAGATTGAGCGAAGATACGGTACCAACTCAGATCCAATCTGACCTCCGGCACCCAAAACCAGAATACGCTTCATTTTTATAGGTTATCGTTAGTTATATATTTTAGGTTCTGCTGTTTACTCTCTCCCTACAACTCCGGCGCATAAACAGACGCACGGAATCATCAACAAATATAGACAAAATTTGCGTAAGTTGAGCCATTGGGCCTACTTTTTTTTGTTATTTTTTGCTACGACGCCCTATATTAGTGCGATATAGCGAAAAAACACTATCTTTGTATCAAATCTAAGGCTATGGAATCGCTACTCGATTATGGATATTTAGGCCTGCTCATAGGCTCGTTTCTCGCGGCTACGGTCTTTCCGTTTAGCTCCGATGTGCTCCTCGTAGGAATGCTCTTGGCCGGTGGCGAACCTGTTGCAACAGTCGTTGTCGCAACCCTCGGTAATTGGCTCGGCGGTCTTACATCCTATTGGGTAGGGTGGCTCGGAAAGCTCGAATGGCTCGAACGCTGGTTTAGGGTTAAGCCCGCGACCATCGAGCGGCACAAGGCCAAGGTCGAGCGTTGGGGTGCTGCTCTTGCGCTAATGACATGGCTGCCCTTTGTGGGCGATGTTTTTGCCATAGTTCTCGGCTTCTATAAGGCGCGTTTTTGGCCCTCGGCACTATGGATGTTCGTGGGTAAGTGTGGCAGGTTTGTGGTCTGGACACTCCTCTACACCATGCTTGGCATAGAGTTATAGTTGCTCGACATGCAGGAAAACATCGTCGGGAAGCTCTAACTCGGGCTTATGGCTAAATAGCGCGAAGAGCGCAGAGCCAGACCCCGACATCGAGGCGTAGGTAGCTCCGCTCGCTATAAGCTGCTCTTTAAGCTCGGCTAAGCGAGGATGCGCAAGGAAGATATGTCGCTCAAAGTCGTTGAGGATGCAGCCTTGCCACTCCCGAATATCTCTTTTAAGCAGCTCGGGAAGCTCCTCGGCGGGCACTTTGGGTTGTACGCCGCTATACGCCTCGGCCGTGGATACCCCCTCCTCGGGCTTCACCACCACCAACCACCAGCCACCTATGTCGAGCTCTATGGGGCGCATAATCTCGCCACGCCCCGTGCAGTACTGCGGCGTGTTATAGACAAAAAAGGGAGTGTCGCTACCCAACTCCGCAGCCACGGCTGCGAGTGTCGGCTTATCTAAATTCAGGGCATATATCTCGTTGATGGCTACGATGACGGCTGTGGCATCCGATGAGCCACCACCCAATCCTGCACCAAAGGGTACGCGCTTATCTAACCATAGACGCAGGCCTCCAACACCATAACGCTGCTGCATAAGGCGTGCGGCACGCACCATAAGATTTCGCTCCGGTGGGCAATCCACAACTATTCCGCGCTGGCTGAACTCCACGTCGGAGTTGTCGCTGCGCTCCACCTTCACAACATCGTACAGCCCCCCGACGGGCAGCATTACGGTTTGCAGCTCGTGGTAACCATCCTCTCTCTTGCGCACTACGCTAAGGCCGAGGTTTATCTTGCAGTTCGCCCTAACAATCATACTAAGAGAATATGCCGAAGCATACGAACGGGAAGAATATACCCACTACGAGAGTTACGAGCACAGCATAGATAGCATACTTAGCGAAGCGACGCGAGTAGCGGCCATAGAGCTCTGCGCCCTTATCATCGCCATAGTCCCACCTGTCGTCAGACTTGATATAGTAGTATAGCGATACGAGGCCGAGAGGCCAGAAGAGAATTATTGCCAATACCACTCGGGCAAGGCTCGTGTTGGGGTTGTTTTCGATACTTCTACTCTTAGGCGTAGAGTTATCGCTGTCGAGCAGATGTCCGCAGTGGGGGCATCGGCTGATGGTCGAGGCTACTAAGCCTCCACATTCGGGGCAGGGTCGTGCTGTCATACCATAAATTTTTCTTGATAGCAAAGTTAAGAACAATTTTTGAGAATAAAAAGCGAGCTACACAATAGTTTGCCGCGATGATAATATTTACATAAATATTTGCATAAAAGAAATCGATTTACTATCTTTGCATTTAGCAAAAACTATAAACAAAAGATATTATGGCAAATTTACGAGTACTTAAGAAGGAGATTGACTACCGTTTGGAGGAGTTTGTATTTGATTGCGAGATGGCGGCTTTTGTTCAGCCCAACAAGGAGGAGGCTATTGTAGGCCTTATGCAGAAGAGCGTTGAGTTGCGTAACCTACTCTTCTATAAGACCAACAACCCCGCCGAGCCTAAGAACCGCTCGCTCGTCAAGAAACACTATGCTGCTCTTCGTCGCGATATGGTGTCGAGCTATGCTCAGTTGTTCGAGGAGCTTAGCGAGGTGTGCAACAAGTAGGGTAGAGCGTTACCACTAATATAAAGGTAATAAAAATTCGAGGCCGGCCATCTTATTATAGAGTGGCCGGCCTCGCTGTTATATGATAGCCGGCCTCGCTGTTATACGATGGCCGGCCTCGCTGAGTTACACCCTGTGTGGTGCTACTTATCCTTCTTCTCAACCTGCATAGGAACGATGTTGGCCTTACCGGCAACAGGGCCCTCCTTCTTCTTCATAGGCATAGGCGACAATCCCTTCTCTGCGGCAGCCTCGCCTTCGGCTACGGGATCAACATCTACGAGCGTGATGTTGAGCACCACCGCCTCGTTGGGATGAACAAAGCGGTTGCCGCGGTCGCCATAGGCCAACTCTGCGGGAAGCCATACGGTGATGTGTCCACCCTCGCCGATAAGCTGCAAAGCATCCTTAGCACCGCCAAGCATAAACTGTCCAAGAGGAATCTTAGGCTCTTTAGTCGAGGTGTAGGCACTCTCTAACTTAGCAATGCGCTCCTCGCGCTTTGTCTCGTCGAGGCTCTCATCCTCCTTAACCTGCTCGATACGCTTTAAGATGTCGTTGGCACGCTGCTCGGTAGATTCTACAAGAGTGCCGCGACGCGAGTAGAGCTCGAAACGGAAGGTTACGCTGTCGCGCATGCTCACGGGGCGAAGCTCGCTACCTGCGGCGTTAATGCGGTAGTAGAAGGTGTTATCGCCCTTTGTCGCAGCCTCCACACCACTACGCTCCGAGACCATAGCCAACCACGCCTCCGAACGCTCCTTCTGATATGCAGGAAGCTCCTGACGGAAGTAGGTGGCAAGGGCCATGCTCATATCTTGCTGAGTAATAGCCATCTTCTGGTCAATCTCTTTCATGTCGCTGATACCCTTCGAGTCCTCCATTGCGCGGAACATCCAGTAGGTGTTAATAGGTGCAAGGGTCTCGCGAAGGTACTTCGCCATGTCGCAGCCGAGAATCTCGGTCACGCGCTCCTTAGTAAACTCCTCGGTAAAGACCTCGGGAAGCTCCTTGTTCATGCGCTTAGCCATCATGTAGGGGCGCATAAGCTCGTTGTTGAATCTCTCCATGAGTGCGGCATTCTCGGCAAGACGCTCACTCTCGATAACCTGCATGCCGAGCTCGCGGTCGATAGCGGCAGCTACGGCATCCATATCGAGCTCCAAGTCGGCATTCTGGATGTTGATACCCAGACCGAGGTTCATACCCATAGCGTACGATAGGGTATCCATCTCAGCCTCGCTTGAGTAGCTGATGCGGTTGTCGTTACTCTCGCAGTAAAAGACTCTGCTGTTGTTACATGCCGCAGCCAAGCATAGCATAGCAACGGCAACAAAAATTTTCTTCATCGATTTCGTAGTTTATTATTAAATATATGTATAACGTCTCTAATTCTCGATTATTGCACTATCTATCGACAACATCAATCAGCCACATCTCGTAGTAGAGCATCGTATTGGGCTTAACATCCAACGAGTCGCAACCCTCGGCTCCAAAGGCGAGCTGCGACGGTATCCACGCCTCGATATGTCCGCCCTCGCCAATAAGGCGTGTAGCCTCCTGTAAGCCACGTACCATTCGGCCATATCCTACGCGTAGGGTATCGCTTTTGTAGTATGTGGTATCGACAATCTCGCCTGCGGGGTTGAGCACACGATAACGAATATAGACCGTATCGCGGTTGTTACGTGCCGTCTTCTTGGGGTTGCCCAACTCGGTAACCTTATAGGTAAGGCCCGAGTGTGTCGCTACAAACTTTCTATCCTGCTTACGCAAATCCTCCAAGAAGCGTCTTTCGTAGGCCTTGACACGCTCGTAGTTGTCGTAGTTGAGGTACTTCAAGAAGGCCATGCGAGCCTCCTCGTTACCCATCTTGGGTGTGCCGTTGTATGCGTCGCGTAGTCCGTCGCATAGCACCTCGACGTTGAGCAGCGAGTCTATGCCGAGGAGATTACGACCCAAGTTCAGACCCATAACATAGGACATGGAGTCTGCGCTCGACTGCATTGTTGGGCCTACGGGCTCGTTTGCCACCTTAGGCTGGTTGCAGGCTGCGGCGACAAAGGCAATGACGATGGGGAGTGCTTTAAGCAGTTTTTTCATATTTTACCTTTTTTCGTGTTTAGCCTCAAAGATAATCAGTAGCGCGCCTATGATGGCTGCTGTGGTTGAGGCTATAAGTATTGCAATCTTACCCTTGTTTATCGCCAAGAGGTTGCGTGCTGCAACATCGGCCGAAACAAGGTCTGTATCGGTGCAGAATGCTAAGTTATCGACAAAGATAGACATCGTAAAGCCGATACCTCCCAGACAGGCTACGGCTACGAGCATCTTCCAAGTAGCCTTGGCGGGTCGTTCGGCGAGGCCCAACTTCACGGCGATAAAGCTAAATAGCGCAATGCCGATAGGCTTGCCGAGTACCAAACCGAAGAAGATACCCATGCCTATCGAGCCGGCAGCCTCGCTAAACTCGAATATGTTGAAGTACTCCACCGACTCGATATGTACGCCGGCATTAGCAAGAGCGAAGATAGGCATAATCAGGAAATTGACATATGGCATAAGCAGATGCTCCATGCGGTCGCTCATGCTGTATGCGCCGTTGGATATCTGTGTCATGCGGCGCAGGTGGTACATACGCACCTCCTCGGCCTCGTTCTTATCCTCGATAGCGTCGGCACTCTTATAGCCTCTCTCGATGATGTCGGCCTTATGCAGGAAGTACGAGCGGCTGTAACGCGGCGTGGTGGGGATGAGCATTGCCATAGCTACACCCGATATTGTGGCATGTACGCCCGAGTAGTAGAAGAGTACCCATACGACGCATGCGGGGATGAGGTAGTACATGATGCGGTACTCGCCCAAGCGACGCATAAAGTAGATGCCGACCATGATTGCAAGCGCGATGCCTAAGAGCAGCATATTGGGTGTCTCGCCATAGAAGAGGGCGATGACAAATATCGCTCCGAGGTCATCGGCCACGGCCAACGCCGTAAGAAAGACCTTCAACGAGATAGGCACGCGATTGCCCAGTAGCGACATGATACCTATTGCAAAGGCGATATCCGTAGCTGTGGGGATACCCCAGCCATGAGCGACCTCCGTGCCGCTGTTTATCGAGATAAATATCGCTGCGGGGACAATCATACCGCCCAATGCGGCGATGATGGGAAGTATTGCCTTCTTGGGTGTCGATAGCTCGCCGTGCGATATTTCGCGACGTATCTCCAAGCCGACAGTGAAGAAGAATACCACCATGAGGCCATCGTTGATAACCTTCTCCAAATTCATCTTTTCGGGGAAGAGCTCTCCGTCAATCCAGACTCCAAGCTCCATGTGCAGAAGCTTGTGATAGATGTCGGCTGTTGCCGGCAAGTTTGCAAAGAGCATTGCAATAATCACACACACAACAAGCACAATACCACCTGCCCAAGGCGCTTGCAGAAAGTTCTGACCGCGCTGTGACAGAACATGGCTGCGTTTTACTCTACCAAATTTTGTAAATACTGACATTTTATGTTGTTAATTGTTTTAGGGTTCTCCGCTATTTGGGTTTCGATGCTCCGTTACAAAATATTTTCTGCCTGATGCTCTTTGAGCGCAATGCTACACACCTTGAAGAGTAGGCGGGCAGCTATCGCCGCGTCGGTCTTATCCTCCACGTCGGGCACAACCTCCGTGAGGTCGAAACCGACGATACGGCGGCCCGAAGCTACTATGCGGCTGAGCAGATATACAACCTCGGGAAAGCGCAGACCTCCGGGTACGAGTGTCCCCGTATGGGGCGAGCACTCTATCGTTAGACCGTCGATGTCGAGCGACAGATATACTGCCTCGGGAAGCTCGGCGATAATCTCGTCGCACATCTGCCCCCATGTCACACCCTCGAAGTGCTGATTCCATATCTGCTGGCCTGTGAACAAGCTTATGCGCTCGTCGCTCTCGGCACGCTGCCACTCGGCGGGCGAGAACTCCCTCACGCCAACCGATACAAGACGGCTTATCGAGCTCACATCGCGCAGTACGTTGTGCATTATCGAGCTGTGCGAGTGTATGAAGCCGTGGTGGCTCTCTTTGAGGTCGCAGTGCGAGTCGATGTGAAGAATACCAATCTCGGGGTAGTGCTCTCCCGCCGCGCGAATTACGCCATAGGCTGTCGATTGGTCGCCACCCACAAGGCCCACAATCTTACCTTTGTTGAACCACTTTGCAGCCTCGTTGTATATCAGCGTATTAACGCTCTCCGAACCCTCGTTTATGCGGCGCAGACGACGCTCGTGCATCATGTTGTTGAGTATTGCTACACCAAACTCTTCGCCGGCTTTAACCACTCTCTCGGCGTCACTGCGCAGGCGGTGCGACAGGTCTTGTATCGAGTAGTCTATCGGCAGGGTGGCTATGCCCTTGCGCCACGAGTCGGGCGTGAGGGGCTCGTGGAGCTCGATATGTCGCGATGCCTCGATTATTGCATCGGGAGCATAGGAGCTGCCTGCGCGCTGCGATACGGTGATGTCCCACGGTGCCGAGATAAGCACCAAAGCCGCCTCTTCGGGTGAGCAGGGCATACCGAAATAGTTGCCATTATCGGGTGTGGTGGTGTTGGGATCAAACTCGATAGTGTACATATTTTCAAACTTATTGAGTGAGCACAAAAATATCAAGCAAAGGTAGTAACTTTTTTGGAAAAATTCACTATCTTTGTTTACTTTTTACGGATTAACACTCAAAATTGAAGCCGAAAAGATGAAAATCGTTATCGACCGTGATATACCCTTTATCGCGGGTCTTTTTGAACCCTATGCCGAGGTAAGCTATGTTGCAGGGGGCGACATCAGTAGCGATGTTGTCGCCGATTGCGACGCTCTCATTATCCGTACGCGCACGCGTTGCGATGCCAAGCTGCTCGATGGGTCGCGCCTAAGGATTATCGCTACGGCAACCATCGGCACAGATCATATCGACACGGCCTACTGCTTCAAGCGCGGTATAATCGTGGCTAATGCTGCGGGGTGTAATGCCCGCGGCGTTTTGCAGTGGGTAGCGGCCATATTGCGCCATATCGTCGCTAAGCGAGGCTGTCGCCCCGAGCAGCTGCGTCTGGGTGTTGTCGGTGTGGGTAACGTAGGCTCGCTTGTGGTGCGCTATGCCCGCAGCTGGGGCTTCGATGTGGTTATGTGCGACCCGCCACGTGCACGCCGCGAGGAGGGTGATTTCCGCGATTTCGACGAGCTGCTTGCGTCGTGCGACATCATTACCTTCCACACGCCGCTCGATGCCACGACTCTCCATATGCTCAGTGCCGAGAAAATGGCGTTGTTACGCCCCGATGCAGTCATCATCAACGCCTCGCGCGGTGCTGTTGTCGATAACCGAGCTGTTGCCGCGAGCCTCCACGACTACTACTTCGATGTGTGGGAGGGCGAGCCCGAGATACCGCGCGACGTGTTGGAGCGTGCCACACTCGCAACGCCTCACATCGCCGGCTATTCGCGTCAGGGTAAGGCCAATGCTACGGCTATGTCGGTACGTGCCATAGCTTCGATGTTTGGTTTTAGGCTTGGCGGCTGGTATCCTGCCGATGTTACACCTGCCTCTCCGCACGAGATAGGGTGGGAGGAGATGTGTGCTACCATCGACAACTACTTCGACGTTGAGGCTGAGTCTGCGCGTCTGAAATCCTCGCCCGAGAGCTTCGAATCGCTGCGCAACGGATATAACTACCGCGAGGAGTATTTCTAAGGTTATATTCCCATAGAGAGGGTTGTGTGAAAAATTGAGAATTCTATCCATAATTACTCACCATACCCATTATATCACTGCCCCTACCATAAAAAATAAGAGAGCCATCGGTAATCCGATGGCTCTCAATGGTTAATCTCAATCGATTAGTCCTGCAACTTAGCTGCAAGGAACTCGCGGTTAAGACGTGCGATATGTGCGATAGAGATTGACTTGGGGCACTGAGCCTGGCAAGCACCTGTGTTGGTACAGTTACCAAAACCGAGCTCATCCATCTTAGCAACCATCGCCTTAGCACGACGAGCACCCTCAACGCGGCCCTGAGGCAACTTTGCGAGTGACGACACACGAGCAGCAACGAACAACATTGCCGAGCCGTTCTTACATGTTGCAGCACAAGCACCACAACCTACGCAAGCAGCAGCATCCATCGACTCGTCGGCATCCTTCTTAGGAATAGGAATAGCGTTACCATCGGGTACAGAGTTGGTGCGTACCGAGATGAAACCACCGGCCTGCAAAATCTTATCGTAAGCACCACGATCAACAACAAGGTCGCGGATTACGGGGAAGGCAGCCGAACGCCAAGGCTCGATAGTGATGGTCGAGCCATCCTTGAACTTACGCATGTACATCTGGCAGGTGGTAACGGCCTGTGAAGGACCGTGTGCGTGGCCGTTGATGTGCATCGAACACATACCACAGATACCCTCGCGGCAGTCGTGGTCGAAAGCTACGGGCTCCTTACCCTCGTGGATAAGGTTGTTGTTCAGGATGTCCATCATCTCGAGGAACGACGTGTCGGCCGAGATATCCGTTACCTTGTAGGTCTCGAATGCACCCTGTGACTTAGCGTCTCTTTGACGCCATATCTTTAATGTAAAATTCATAATCCTGTTTTTATTAAAGTGTTACGTCAAAAAGTTAGTCTTTGTAGTTACGCTGTGCGCGGTGTACGAACTCGTACTCGAGAGGCTCGATAGTCATCTCGGGAACGTTGTCGATACCCTTGTACTCCCAAACAGCAGCATATGCGAACTTGTCGTCGTGACGCAAAGCCTCGCCATCCTCGGTCTGGTGCTCCGAGCGGAAGTGACCACCGCACGACTCCTCACGGTTGAGGGCGTCGCGTGCCATAAGCTCGCCGAGCTCCAAGAAGTCCTCCAAACGCAAAGCCTTCTCCAACTCAACGTTGAACGACTCGTTGTCGCCCACCAACTTCAAGTCTGCGTAGAACTCCTTGCGCAAAGCCTGAATCTCGACAATAGCCTTCTCCAAAGACTCCTTCGTACGGGCCATACCTACGTTGTCCCACATGATAAGACCAAGACGCCTGTGGATATCATCTACCGACTGGTTACCCTTGATTGCGAACAGACGCTCGATACGGGCGCGAACGCCCTTCTCGGCCTCGTCGAAGGCTGCGGTGTCGGTCTTAACCTTAGGAGCCTGAATCTTCTTCGAGAGGTAGTCGCCAATGGTGTAGGGAAGCACGAAGTAACCATCTGCCAAGCCCTGCATAAGAGCCGAAGCACCAAGACGGTTAGCACCGTGATCCGAGAAGTTTGCCTCGCCGATAGCGTACAAACCGGGGATAGTAGTCATAAGGTTGTAATCAACCCAAATACCACCCATAGTGTAGTGTACAGCGGGGAATATCTGCAT
This sequence comes from Alistipes sp., assembly GCA_045588005.1. Taxonomy (GTDB): domain Bacteria; phylum Bacteroidota; class Bacteroidia; order Bacteroidales; family Rikenellaceae; genus Alistipes. The sequence continues at coordinate 19,345 of JAZNDK010000003.1, forward strand.
AGGCTGCTCGTAGGGATTCACGTCGGTAATCTCCTCGTACATATCGAAGAGGTTGCCATAACGCTGCTTGATAACATCCTTACCAAGACGCTCGATAGCGGTCTTGAAGTCGAGGAATACAGCCAAACCTGTCTCGTTCACACCAAAACCTGCGTCGCAACGCTCCTTAGCGGCACGCGAAGCCACGTCGCGAGGTACGAGGTTACCGAAGGCGGGGTAGCGACGCTCCAAGTAGTAGTCGCGATCCTCCTCGGCAATCTGAGAAGGAAGCTTCTTGCCCGAGCGGATAGCCTCGACATCCTCCATCTTCTTGGGTACCCAAATACGACCATCGTTACGCAACGACTCAGACATAAGCGTAAGCTTCGACTGCTGTGTGCCGTGTACGGGGATACAAGTGGGGTGAATCTGAGTGAAGCAGGGGTTAGCAAAGCCTGCACCCTTACGGTAGCACTGGAAGGCTGCCGAGCCGTTAGATGCCATAGCGTTTGTCGAGAGGAAGAATACGTTACCGTAGCCACCCGTAGCGATAACCACTGCGTGAGCACCGTGACGCTCAATCTCGCCTGTTACGAGGTTACGCGCGATGATACCGCAAGCCTCGCCATTCTCGATAACAACATCCAACATCTCGTGACGAGGATACGACTTTACCGAACCTGCGGCAATCTCCTTGTTCAGGGCTGCATAAGCACCCAAGAGGAGCTGCTGACCGGTCTGACCACGAGCATAGAATGTACGCGATACCTGTGCACCACCGAACGAACGGTTGGCCAAAAGACCACCATACTCGCGAGCGAAAGGTACACCCTGAGCTACGCACTGGTCGATGATGAGGTTAGATACCTCGGCCAAACGATAGACGTTAGCCTCGCGTGCGCGGTAGTCACCACCCTTAATCGTATCGTAAAATAGACGATAGATAGAGTCGTTGTCGTTCTGATAGTTCTTAGCTGCATTGATACCACCCTGAGCTGCGATAGAGTGCGCACGACGGGGTGAGTCAGAGATGCAGAAGATCTTCACGTTGTAGCCCAACTCGCCGAGTGAAGCAGCTGCAGATGCACCGCCAAGACCGGTACCTACAACGATGATATCCAACTTACGCTTATTTGCCGGGCTCACGACCTTGATAGCCGCCTTGTGATTGCTCCACTTCTGGGCCAACTCACCTGCCGGTGTTTTTGCATCTAATTTATAAGCCATATTATTTAGTTTTTATTGTTTATCGTAAAAAATGGATATTACAAGCCGGGTGTCCAATTAGCCATCTCGGCAATGTAGTCGCCGCTCTTCAAGAAGCAAACAACAGCTACAACGGCAAAGCCGAGGAAGATAAGCGTAGCAACGATGTTGGCGATGCACTTCAAGCGAGGATACCAAGTGTCGTTAGCAAAACCTACGGTCTGGAACATAGACCAAACGCCGTGTGTGAGGTGGAACCACAAAGCGGCAAACCATACGAGGTAGATTACCACGTTGTACCACTTCGAGAAGGTGAAGGCCATGAGCAACGCACCGTTAGCGGGGTGGAATGTGAGCTCTGCGCCATTGGCATCGGCGCCCATTGCAAACTGTGAGTGAAGCACCTCAACAAGCTGCATCTTCGACCAGAAGTGAATGAGGTGGATACCAAGACCGAGAACTACGATGATACCCAAAACGAGCATGTTCTTCGAAGCCCACGATACGCCCTTCTCCTGTACGGTTACAGCGTAACGCTGCTTACCACGAGCACGGTAGTTGTCGATGGTAAGGATGAAGGCATAGACGAAGTGAACAGCAACGCCGAGTGCCAAAACCGCAGTACCTGCGAGCGCATACCAATTTGCACCGAGGAACTCGCAAATCATGTTGTACGCCTCACGGCTGAAGAGTACCGTAAGGTTCATTGACATGTGGAAAAGGATGAAGAGCAGGAGGAAACATCCCGAGATGCTCATGACAAGCTTCTTTCCCACTGATGAATTAGTTAAAAAACAGCTCATAGTGTAAAAATTTAGTATAAAATTGTAAATAGTTTAGTCGATAATATCTACCTTTGCTTGCAACATAGGCACGCAGTGTGCCCGCAAATATTACTGCAAAGATAAGAATTGTTTGCAAAATAACAATACTAATTAGACCTTTTTTGCGGTTAAAAGAGATAAATCTCTAATTTTGTACCCGTTCTGTAACGAATTTTAGTGAATACAACAATAAAACCAAACAAACCATGGAACAAAAACAGGATATACGCCGCGAAGTGCGTCGCCGTGTCAAGGCTCTCGACGAGGCTCAGAAGCTCGCTGCGGCACGCCAAATATTCGCCGCCATAGAGCGCGAGGATGCCTTTGCTAAGGCGCGATGCATAGCCCTCTACGCCTCGCTCGCAGACGAGGTACCCACGGCCGAAGTTATCGAGCGGTGGAGTGGCGAGCGAAGGGTGGTCTTGCCGCGTGTCGAGGGCGATGTCATGCGCTTTTACGACTACGCGCCCGATAGGATGGCAGAGGGTGCTTTCGGCATCATCGAGCCCGAGGGCGAAACGGAGTGCCCGCCCTGCGATATAGACCTTATCATCGTGCCGGCGCGTGCCTTTACCATTTCGGGCGTGCGCCTCGGTCGTGGTGGCGGCTTCTACGACAAGTATATGTCGCTCGACGGCTTCCGCGCAGAGAAGATAGGAGTCGCCTTTGCATGTCAGATTTTCGAGGAGCTTCCGCATGATGCTCACGATGTTACGGTAGATAAGGTGGTGAATTTCTAATCCGTTGCGCCGTTGTGCGACGAGGTGTGCAGACTGACTATTTGAGAGGCGTAAAATTGGTTGATTTTTCGCTTGGTTATTGCATATCTGCCGATTATTGTTACCTTTGCATTGTTAAGCATTAAATGAGAAATAGAGATGAGACGAATTTTACTATTATTGGCTGCTGTGGCAGTCTCGTTCTCGGCCATTGCCGAGGGATATCAAACTAATAATTTTTCGGCACGCCAAAGTGGTATGGCTAACGTTGGTACGGGTATGAATCTCGGTGCCGAGTCGGTATGGTTCAACCCCGCCGCCGTTGTCATGCAGGAGTCGCTGCTCGATGTATCGGTAGGCCTGTCGGGCATTGTCGCGAAGCATAGCTATACCAACGACCTGTTGTCGGCAACCACCGGTAACGACTTCACCATGCCCTTAAACCTCTACGCCTCGGTGCGCCCCTTCAAGTGGCTCGCCGTGGGTGTTGCGCTCAACACGCCAAATAGCTACAACATCAATTGGGGTGATGGCTGGGCAGGTGCGCATATATGCCAGAACATGAAGCTCAATCAGTACAACTTCCAACCTACGCTCTCGGTGCGCTTGGGTGAGAAGCTCTCGGTGGGTGCAGGTATGATGGTGACGTGGGGTAACTTCGGCTTCTCGCGTTCGCTACTCGCGGTGGGTGCATCTACGAATGCCTTTATCGAGCAGATGTCGGGCATACCCGCCTTGGGCGATGTTATAGGCTCTTCGCCCCTCGCCTCTATCGAGCTAAGTGGTAAGGCTACGCCGGCCATAGGCTTTAACGTCGGCCTCTTCTGGGACGTGAACAAAATCTTCTCGCTCGGTGTCACCTATCGCCACCCTATACGCATGAAGGTTGAGGAGGGTAGTGCCTCGTTGCGCTTTATCGAGAACGAATATCTTGGTGCAGCTGCCGAGACCATGCTCGACAGGATGGCGGGTTTGAGCAACGATGTGTTGTCGCAATCGACAATTGCCACCGAGCTTGTAACCCCCGGCTCTATTGCGTTGGGCGTAAGCCTTCATCCGTTCAAGATTTTGGATATCTCGGCCGATTTGCAGTACAACCTATGGTCGTCGTACAAGGAGCAGCGTATATACATGAATACGCCGAGCGATACTACCGAGCTTACGAACGACGTTACGGCGCAGCGTGGCTACAAGAATAGCTTTACTGCCCGCCTCGGTGTTCAGCTCTCGCCCTTGGGTTGGATTTCGGCACGCGCGGGTATCTTCTTCGACGAGAGCCCCGTTAAGGATGATGTGCTTATGCCGAATGTTCCCTCTATGTCGAAGATGGGTGTTACGGCAGGTCTGTCGTTGCGCTTTTTGAAACTGATATTCTTGGATTTGGCCTACGGCTATGCGCTGCCCGTGGATGGTGGTAGAACAGGCTCTACGCAATATACCAATATGCTCACGCAGCAAGCCGAGATATTTAGCGGCACGTATAGCGGCGATGCTCATACCTTCTCGGTGGGTCTGCGACTCTCGTTCTAATTTGCCGTGAATAAACTTTGTTGTGATAAGGGGTCATCTGCGACCCATCCCAAAAGCAAGACCCCTCGGGCTGTACGTTTTAGTACTATCCCGAGGGGCTCTTCTTTTGCGATAGGCCACATCTAACCCCTTCTGACAACAAAGTGGGTCTAACCGCTAATGGAGCGTAAAAAGACAGCGGCTGCGGCCGACAACTAAGACCAATTAAGACCGCTACGAGCGTTCGTCATCGCTCCATGTAGAGTAGGGGTGTGCGCGTAGGTGCGAGTTGTAGAAGCGTCGCTCGCCTGTAACCTCGCGGCCAAGCCATGCGGGGCGCGAGAACTCCTCGTCGGTGCTTTGGAGCTCCACCTCGGCGATGACAAGCCCCTCGTTCTCACCCTCGAATACATCGACCTCGAAGGTGTGACCCTCATGCTCGACATACCAGCGTCGCTTCTCTATGAGCGAACCTTCGCGTAGGCGCAGTAGCTCGAAAGCCTCCGACGGCTTAATCTCGACCTCCCACTCGTAGCGCGATAGTCCACCATCGAGCGAGGGCCCTTTGATTGTGAGCCACGCCCCTCGGTCGCCTATGCGCACACGCACAGTACGCCGCCCTGTGGCTATGTAGCCCTGTACCATATGTGTAGAGCTACGGGCAAGTTCTTGAAACTCGCCCGTAACCAAAAATTTGCGTTCTATCTCTTGTGCCATAGCCTCTTACATCTCGGGAGCAAACATCGGGTCCCACGATGGTAGCATCACGGGCTCCTGCTCCAAGAGGCGGAGCGTAGCCTCGGGGATATACTTCTTATCGACAACCACGCGGAACATATACTCCTCGAACCACTCGTCGGTCATAATAAGGTTGCCCTGCCAGCCCGATGCGGGGCCCCAGCTGTTCTCCACCATCCACTTCTTGGCGTTGCCGGCCTCGTCTAAATCTACGGCGATAAGTGTCATGGCGTGTGACGAGCCACTTGCGAAGGTGCGCACGCGCTGCTCCTTGTTCATCGGGAACTCTACATCCATGAGCGATGCATAGTCGAAGTTGCGAATGTCGAGCATGCCGCGCTTGCTGTCGAGGAACTTGCCTACGTCGCACGAGAAGTACATCGCCGTATTATCCTTAATCGAGGCTATTGCCAAGGCCTTAACCTCGTCGATCGGGAGGTTGAGATATACCCAGTTGTCGCCATCATAGACGTGGCGGTCGTACTCGATCTCATATACCTTATGATACTCGCGCGTAGGGTCATTCATAACCATTACAAAGTCATTCTCGAGGTCGATACCTCCGAAGTACTCTTTGTAGAACGACTGCGGTGTGTAGCTCTTAGTCTCCACGGGGTTTCCCTCCTTATCCTTGCGTGTCCACTCGAACTCTGTCGGGGGAACACCCAAGCAGCGTGCCAGCATCGAGTAAATCTCTGCGAGCATCTCGGTTTTAAGAGCTACCGGAGCGCGACGGTCCTTCTGCTCGCGCAGTTTCAGACCATACTCACGAAGCTTGAGCTTCAGAAGATTAGACATCTGAGAGGTGTTGTTGCTCTGATAGTTCTCGGGCATCACCTCTGCGGGTACTACGCCATACTTCATCACGAGGTTCGATACGCCCGTGAACTGACCTCCGTCATTGAGCGGGTTCTTGAACAGCCACTCCACCTGACGATCCTCCATCGGCAGATGACGGGTGTCGATGACGGCTTGCAGGAAGAGGTTACACTTCTCTAACTGGTCGTAGAAGAAGAGGTAGTTCTGCGAGAACTCCATGCCGGGGAGCGCGAGCTCGTCGATCATCTTTGCGCGGAGCACGTTCAGGCCAGTGAAGAGCCAGCAACGACCCGACTGATGCTGATCGGTGATTCCCTTTGTGCGTACGCGGTGCGAGAAGTGGGTGTCGATCATCGCGAGGTTCTCGGCATTTGTTGCCAAGGTGTTTATGGGTGTCACTGCGAGGGCGTTGCGTGCCGCCTTATCGGCTGTCGATAGGGTGTAGCTTGATCGAATCTGCTGCATCATCTCCTCGGTGATACCGCCCTTATCCTGCTGTGCCATGGCTACCGTGCCAACAGCGAGTGCGAGGGCAAAAGTTAAAAGTCGTTTCATAGGTTTATCTCTTAGTTAGTTTGTAAATAGTTGCTTTTGATTCACAAATATAGGTTTTTTTGGAAAATTGCGGAGCTTCTGCCCCGATATTTTTTGTCGCGATAGACTCTTCCCCTTACTCGACTATGCGCGGTATGCGATACTCTTTCATACGACGGTTATACTCCCTCTCGCGGCCGCCGACACAGCGGTCAAGAAGCGCGTGGAAGGCCTCGGAGTGGTTGTGGTGGCGGGTGTGGCAGAGCTCGTGCAGAATTATGAAGTCGCGCAGCTCATCGGGCAGAAGCATAACAAAGAGCGATAGCGACAACCCATTCTTCGCGCTACACGACCCCCAGCGCGTATGTGCCGAACTTATGCGCAGCGAGGTGTAGCTTAGCGCGTGTTCCGCGGCGAGTCGCTCTACGGCTGTGGGCAGCTCTCGCTTGGCTCTGCGGCGCAGAGTCTCGACCTCGGAGCGCGTCATTGTGGGGTAGTTGGCCTGTCGCTCCATGATGCGGCGACGAGTGCTCTCTATCCACGCCCTCTTGCGCTCGGCAAAGGCGAGAGCCGTGCGTTGCGACGTGAAGAGCGGGTAGCTCAGACGCAACATGCCATCGCCAAGTACGGCAAGACGTATCGAGCGAGAGCGTATCGAGCGCACGCACTCCACAATACCCAACTCGGGATGTATCACTCGCCCCATTACCTCCTCCGTTTAGTCGCCGATACGTTGGCGCACAACCTCAAAGAGCATAATTGCAGCAGCGGCAGCCACGTTTAGCGACTCGGTATGACCGATCAGCGGAATGGCAAGCTGCTCGTCGCAGAGCTTGAGCACCTCCGACGATATACCCTTATCCTCTGCACCCATGACAATAGCCGTAGGCTTGCGCAGGTCGGCATCGTAGAGCAGTTTACGGCTCTTCTCCGTGGCGGCAACAATCTGAAATCCCTCGCTCTGCAACATCTTCAATGTGTTGCGTATCGAGCCCACACGGCATACGGGGATGCTGTGCAGAGCACCTGCCGACGAGCGTATAGCATCGCCATTTACGGGAGCTGAGTTTTTGAGCGGGGTGATAAGGCCGTGTGCTCCGGCGCACTCTGCCGAGCGGGCTATACCTCCGAAGTTGCGCACGTCGGTTACGCCGTCGAAGACCACAACTAACGGAGTCTCATCCTCGGGTACGCGCTCCAAGATGTCGTTAAGCTCGACATACTCGATAGCGGCAAGCTGGGCCACGACGCCCTGATGGTTGCCTCGTGTCAGACGGTTGAGCTTCTCGACGGGGACCTCCTGCCAGCGCAGGCGGTGGCGCGAGAGCAAATCTTTGAGGTCGCCCATAAGCTGTCCCTCGGCACCCTTGCGGATGTAGATGCGCTCAATCTGCTTGCGTGCCTCGACAGCCTCGGCCACGGGGCGGATACCAAAAATAATGTTTTCCATTCTATCTAACAGTTTACTCGTTTCTTAGCTTTGTTCCGTTATTTCGAGCTCGTACGAAGCCTTCTCCCACTCGTGCATAAGGTGGTCGTAGCGTGCTTTGAGGGCGTCGTAGGCGGCATAATCTGCGGCGTTATACTCCGTTGCCGTGGCGAAGCGTTTGTCGTAGGCAGCAATCTCGCTCTCGACCGAAGCAAGCTCCTCCTCGATGCTCTCTACGGCCTTGCGCAACTTGCGAAGCACTCTCTCCTGCTCCTTGCGCTGCTCGTAGGATTGCTTGCCGCTGCTCGTATCGCCACTCTTTGTTGAGGCGGTTGTCGAGGGCTTATCGCGACGCTCTATCTCGCTGAGTCGCTCAATCTTGCGTTTCTCGAGAAAGTAGTTTATATCGCCAAGGTACTCCCTCACGCCACCATCTCTAAACTCGTAGATGCGCTCGACAAGGCCGTCGAGAAACTCTCTGTCGTGCGAGATGACGATTACCGTGCCGTCGTACTTCTGCAAGGCACTTTTGAGGATATCCTTCGAGCGCATATCCATATGGTTCGTAGGCTCGTCGAGAAGCAGTAGGTTGTAGGGCTCGAGCATCAGTCGGGCCATAGCCAAGCGCGAACGCTCGCCACCCGAGAGCACCTTGACCCTCTTGTCGATATCCTCGCCGCGGAAGAGAAATGCTCCGAGAATATCTCTCAGACGTGTGCGTATATCGCCCACAGCGACTCTGTCCAACGTGTCAAATACCGTAAAGTCGCCATCCATAAGGTCGTCTTGGTTCTGGGCGTAGTAGCCCACATTTACATTTGCGCCCAGACGAATAGAGCCCTCCGATGGCTCCAACTCGCCGATGAGCATGCGGGCAAAGGTGGTCTTACCCTCGCCATTACGCCCCACAAGAGCTATCTTCTGACCGCGCTCTATTGTAAACTCCGCACCCGAGAATACCTGTTTTGCGCCAAAGGCCTTGCCCACCTCCTTAACCTCGGCGACAACCTGTCCCGAGCGTGGGGCGGGTGGAAACTTGATATTCAGCCTCGATAGGTCCTCCTCCTCGACCTCTATTCGTTCGATCTTCTCGAGCTGCTTGATGCGCGACTGCACCTGATTGCTCTTCGTTGGCTTGTAGCGGAACTTCTCGATAAACTCCTCGGTCTTCTCGATGAGGCGTTGTTGGTTCTCGTAGGCCGCCTGCTGCTGAGCCCTTCTCTCGGCGCGTAGCACCACAAACTGCGAGTAGGGCACTTTGTAGTCGTAGGCCTTGCCAAGCATAAGCTCTATGGTGCGTGTGGTTACGTTGTCGAGGAAGGCGCGGTCGTGCGAGATGAGCAGCACAGCTCCGTTATAACCTTTTAGATACTCCTCCAACCACTGAATACTCTCGATATCGAGGTGGTTTGTAGGCTCGTCGAGCAGCAGCATCGATGGGCGACGCAATAGCAGCTTGGCTAACTCGATGCGCATGCGCCAGCCACCCGAAAATTGGCTCGTTGGGCGTTCGAAATCGGTGCGACGGAAGCCCAAGCCGAGGAGTGTGCGCTCAATATCGGCATCGCGCGTGTCGCCACCGAGGATGTGGTAGCGGTCGTTGGCTATGTTTAGGCGGTGCAGCAACTCTTCGTACTCCGGCGAAGAGTAGTCGTCGCGCGAGGCTATCTCGGATGTAAGTCGCTCGATGTCGGCCTCGATGCGCAGCACCTCGTCGAAGGCTTTGGCCGTCTCGGCAACAAGGGTGGTGCTGTCGGCCACGCGCATCTGCTGTGGCAGGTAGCCTATGGTGCAGTCGCCGTTGATGGTTACCGCACCCTCGGTGGGCTGCTGTTCGCCCATGATGATACGCAGCAGGGTGGTCTTACCCGCTCCATTCTTACCTACAAGACCTATGCGGTCCTTGGGGTTGATAAGGAACGATATGCCGTCAAAAAGTGACCATCCGCCGTAGCTTACGCCTATGTTGTCGAGAGATACCATCGTCTATGAGTTGAGCATGTCGATAATCGCCTGTTCGGGGCTCGCAGCACCAAATACCGAGCTGCCGGCAACCAATGCCTCGGCACCAGCGTCGAAGAGCAGGCGCGAGTTCGATGCCGAGATACCGCCATCAACCTCGATGATAAGCTCGTCGAGGCCCAACTCACGCTTCTTGGCTGTGAGGTACTCGCACTTTTCGATAGACGAGGGCATGAACTTCTGACCTCCAAAGCCGGGCTCTACGCTCATCACAAGCACCATGTCGAGCTTCGGAAGTAGGGCGTCGAGCACTGTAGATTCGGTGCCTGGTTTGATAGATATGCCGACCTTAGCACCCGCCTTGCGGATAAGGTCGATACACTCGTCGATATGCTCGGTGGCCTCGTAATGGAAGGTTACATAGTCGGCTCCTGCCTCCACAAAGCGAGCCACATACTTCTCGGGCTTGGTAATCATCAGATGCACGTCGAGCACCTTGCCTGTGGCCTTGCGAATAGGCTTCATCACAGGGAAGCCAAACGATATGTTGGGCACAAATACGCCATCCATAACGTCGATATGTACCCACTCGGCGCGTGAGCGGTCAAGCATCTCGATATCGCGTGCAAGATTTCCGAAGTCGGCCGAGAGCACCGACGGAGCAATAATACGTCTCATTATCTTTGTGTTTATAGTTTTAGGTTCATTTATCGGACAAATGTACGAAAAAAAAGCCGAACACCCAACACCTCCGAGCAAATATTCACTCCAAGTGGCTATTCACAAAAAAAGAGTCTATTTCTTGGTGGTGCAGAAAATTTCGATTACCTTTGCCTCATATTTAGGGGTGCTATACCTCGCGATAGGGTAGATGTGGCGCGCGACACATCTCTTGCTCGCGGTGGTGTGGCTGAGATTAAACCCATTGCACCGGAGACGGGTAATGCCGATACCGGGAACAAAGGACATATCTTATAGAGCCCCTTTTCAAACTTAAAACACTAAGAGTATGAAAAGGATTTTTTGTTTTATTGCCCTTGTAGGCATCTTTGCGGCTAAGGCCGAGGCCTCGGAGCTGCACCAATCACAGCTCGACACCACGCGCATCTATGAGATGGAGGTTGTCGAGGTAGTCACAACAAATGCAAAACGAACAACTCCCGTAGCTCACGAGAATCTCACGCGTGAGGCCATCGTGCGCAGCAGCTATGGTACAGACCTTCCCTCGGCACTTGCGCTAACTCCCTCGATGATAGCTACTAACGAGACGGGTATCGGCATCGGTGCAACATCTATCCGACTGCGTGGTACGGATGCTTCGCGTATCAACGTTACGGTCAATGGCGTATCGCTCAACAACCCCGACTCTCACTCCGTATATTGGTACGACACCCCCGACCTCATATCGTCGGTGGGCACGGTGCAGGTGCAGCGTGGCGCGGGTGTCTCGACCAACGGTGCGGGAGCCTTTGGCGGTGCTGTCTCGATGACTACCGACGCTCTCTCGCCCGAATTTCGAGGCTCGGCATCGCTAAGCTACGGCTCGTACAACACCAATAAGCAGGGCGTGCAGCTCTCTTCGGGACTTATGCGCGACCATTGGGTTGTCGATGCGCGCCTCTCGCATATCGGCTCGGACGGCTATATCGAGCGCGGCTCAACAGACCTTAAAAGCTACATGGCGCAGGTGGGCTACTATGCCGATAAGACGAAGGTTAAGCTCCTCTCGTATGGCGGTGTGGCAAAGACCTACCTTACCTATAACGGCGTGTCGCGCGAGGTGATGGAGCTATATGGTCGCAGATACCACACCTCGGGGCAGTACGTGACCTCCGACGGCCCATTTGTCTTGGCTGACGGCACACATGTAGATTATCATGACGACGAGACGGATAACTACCTTCAAATCAACAATCAGCTCGTCGTAAATCACCGCTTCAACCACCGCTGGCAGCTCAACGCCACGCTCTTCTACACCTATGGCTATGGCTACTACAATCAGTATAAGGATGATGCGTGGTTGGCGGGCTACACCAACCTTATGACCGATGTCGAGCAGGCCGACCTCATTCGCCAAAAGATTATGCGCAACCACCTTGGCGGAGCTAACCTTGCGGCGAGCTACGACAGCCGCAACCTCGATCTTACGTTCGGTGGCTCGTGGAGCTATTACAGCTGCCCGCATTGGGGCGAGCTGCGCTGGGTCGATTGCATGGATGCTGCTGCTGTTGCGGGGCGTTGGTACGATAACGACGTAGCCAAGCAGGATGCCAACCTCTTTGCGCGTGCTGATTGGACTTTGCTGCGCGGCTGGCAGGATAACGAGCTGCACCTCTTTGGCGATTTGCAGTATCGCTATGTGAACTACCGAGCGTGGGGCACCAACGACAACGCTATTTGGGGCGACAGTGGGGTATATATGCAGCCGATAGATGTCGATAAGCAGTACAACTTCTTCAATCCGCGCCTTGGTCTGAGCTATATCCACCACCGCCATAATATCTACGCCTCGGCGGCTGTGGCACACCGCGAGCCTACGCGTTCGGACTTCACCGACCGCCACCTCTTCGCTGCCGACGATAGCTATCCCGAGCCCGAGCGACTCTTGGACTTCGAGCTCGGCTACACCTATATCGCTCCGTGCCTCTCGCTCGGCGTGAACCTCTACTACATGGACTACCACAACCAGCTTGTGGCTACGGGTATGGTGAACGATGGCGACGACGCGCTCAACGTAAATGTGCCGAGGAGCTACCGCATGGGTGTCGAGCTTATGGCCTCGTGGCGCACCGCCAAGTGGCTGACCCTCTCGGCCAATGCCACGCTCTCGCGCAACAAGATACGCGACTATGTCGATGAGCTGCGCGACAGCCCCACCTACGGCCAAAACCTCGGCGATATGACTATATCGTACTCACCCTCGGTCATGGGCTCGCTCTCGGCCGACTTCCATGTCAAGGGTTTCAGTGCGCTCTGGACTACGCAGTATGTCGGCAAGCAGTACTTCACAAATAACGAGATTGAGGCCTTGTCGCTCGATGCCTACACCGTTACAAACCTCGACCTCGGCTACCTCCACTCGTTTGCCGATGGCCGCTCGGTGCGCTTCGGTGTCACTATCTATAACCTCTTCTCGGCGGAGTACGAGTCGAATGGCTATGGATATTCATATATGTGGGATGGCGAGCGTTACGACGAGGCCTACTACTTCCCGCAAGCACCTATCCACTGCCTTGCCAACGTCACCGTAAACTTCTAAACGCTAATAACTTATGGATTTGTCACTTATCCTTCAAATTGTCGGCACGATACTCGGCCTGTTGTACCTGTGGTTGGAGTATCGGGCGAATATATGGCTGTGGATTGTCGGAGCTATTATGCCCGTGGTGCATGGCACGCTCTACCTCACGAGCGGCATATATGCCGATGCCGCCATGCAGCTCTACTACGTCGCTGCGGGCATCTATGGCCTTGTGGTGTGGATGCGTAGCGATAAGCGTCACGGCGAGGATAAGAGGAGCGGGGATGATGGTCAGGGCATACGCCACACGCCACTCCGTTGGTGCGTGTGGCTCTTTGTTACCTATGCCCTGCTGCACCTGCTGCTATATTGGCTGCTTACGGAGTTTACCGATAGCCGCGTACCTATCCTCGATGCTATGTCCACGGCTCTGAGCATCGTTGCTATGTGGATGCTCTCGCGCAAGCTCGTCGAGCAGTGGCTCGTGTGGCTTGTTGTCGATATGATTAGCGTCGGCTTGTACTTGTATAAGGGAATACCCCTCACCGCAGGGCTCTACGCGCTCTACTGCATCCTTGCCGTCGCGGGCTACCTCCGCTGGCGCAAGCAAGCCCGCAAGGAGAGGGCGTAGGCTACGGCCTTTGTGGGTATTTGTAGGTTTTTGTGGGTACGGCCTACGGCCTTTGTGGGGTCTGTGGGGTCTGTGGGTTACATGGGTTGAGTGCGTTCCGTGAGCTATACGAAAAAATCCCCCCCTAACCCATTTAACCCACCTAACCCATATACCCCACTCCACCCCCCAAACAAAACATCAGCGCGAGCCGAAAGACTCGCGCTGATTGCATTATAAGAGCATAGCTCTACTCGACCACCTCGCCCGTTGCGAAGTCGTAGCCAACAATATCTACGGCATACCCACTCCAATTCTCGGCTGATTTGTAGTCATCTACCGACGCAGCAGGAACATAAATCTTGCGGCCAGAAGCGTTGGCGTTGAATACATAGTAACCCGATGTCGGCGGTGTTGTAGCCTCGCAATATACACTTGTTAGGCTGTCGCAATTACCGAATGCACTATATCCAATCGTCGTTACGCTATCGCCGATTGTAACACTTGTTAGGTTGCCGCAATTATAGAATGCATAATCTCCAATCGTCGTTACGCTATCGGGGATTGTAACACTTGTTAGGCTATTGCAACTTTCGAACACACTACGTCCAATCGTCGTTACGCTATCGGGGATTGTATATTCAGCAACCCCACAACCAATAGCAAAGACGTTAAGCACCCCATCAACAATCAAGCAACAGCCATCTTCTGAGGCAAACTTCCCCTTAAACTCGGCAAGGCTGCTGCAACCATAGAATGCCTGATCTCCAATCGTCGTTACGCTATCGGGGATTGTAACACTTGTTAGGCTGTAGCACCAATCGAATGCATTATTTCCAATCGTCGTTACGCTATCAGGGATTGTAACACTTGTTAGGCTGATGCAATTACGGAATGCACGATCTCCAATCGTCATTACGCTATCGCCGATTGTAACACTTGTTAGGCTGTCGCACCAATTGAATGCATTAGCTCCAATTGTTGTTAGCTCGCCGTTGAAGGTGATAACGCCCTCGCCCGTCGCTTCATTCCACTCATTCGAGGGGATAGTGACATCAAAGGCTGATGTGTTGTAAGGCTCAACCTTTGCCGTGGCGGTGTAGAGTAATTTGTTACTAATAGCAACTACCTCGCCCGTTTCGAAGTTGTAGCCAACGATATCTGCGGCATAATCGCTCCAATTCTCGGCTACCTTGTACGCCTCTACCGACTCGGCAGGAACATAAATCTTGCGAGCAGCAACGTTGGCGTCGAATACATAACTATCACCCAACGTCGGCGGTGTTGTCGCCTTACAATAGACACTTGTTAGGTTGCCGCACAGATAGAATGCAGAATCTCCAATCGTCGTTACGCTATCAGGGATAGTAACACTTGTTAGGCTGCGGCAATCAGCGAATGCATACTCTTCAATCGTCGTTACGCTATTGGGGATTGTATATGTCGTGTCCGAAGCCTCCGCATAGGCAATAAGAGTATTATCCTTAACTAAGCAGCGACCACCATCTGCGGCAAACTTACCCTTAAACTCGGCAAGGCTGTAGCAACTTGCGAATGCAGTCTTTCCAATCGTCGTTACGCTATTGCCGATTGTAACACTTGTTAGGCTGCTGCAACCATTGAATGCAGAATATCCAATCGTCGTTACGCTATCAGGGATAGTAACACTTGTTAGGCTGCTGCAACCATCGAACGCCTGATCTCCAATCGTCGTTACGCTATCGCCGATTGTAACACTTGTTAGGCTGCTGCAAATATAGAATGCATACTCTCCAATCGTCGTTACACTATCGCCGATTGTAACACTTGTTAGGCTGTAGCAATCAGAGAATGCCTGATCTCCAATCGTCGTTACGCTATCGGGGATTGTAACACTTGTTAGGCTGTCGCAATACGAGAATGCATAATCTCCAATCGTCGTTAGTTCGTCGTCGAAGGTGATAATGCCCTCGCCCGTCGCTTCATCCCACTCATTCGAAACGATAGCGACATTAAAGGCTGATGCATCGTAAGGCTCAACATTTTCCGTGGCGGTGTAGAATAATTTGTTACTAATAGCAACTTCTTCGCCCGTTTCGAAGTTGTAGCCAACAATATCTGCGGCATACTCGCTCCAATTCTCGGCCGCCTTGTACGCCTTTACCGACTCGGCAGTGACATAAATCTTGAGACCAGAAGCGTTATCATAGAATACAGATTTATCACTCAACGTCGGCGGTGTTGTTGCCTCACAATAGACACTTGTTAGGCTGCTGCAATTAAGGAATGCAAAATCTCCAATCGTCGTTACGCTATCGGGGATTGTAGCACTTATTAGGCTGCGGCAATAATAGAATGCAGAACGTCCAATCGTCGTTACGCTCTCGGGGATTGTATATGTAGTACCCGAGGCATTTGCATAGGCAATAATAGTATTATCCTTAATCAAGCAACGACCTTCATCTGCGGCAAACTTACCTTTAAACTCAGCAAGAGAGTGGCATGATGCAAATATCCTATGTCCAATCGTCGTTACGCTATCGGGGATTGTAACACTTGTTAGGCTGCTGCAACTACTGAATGCCTCATCGCCAATCGTCGTTACGCTATCGCCGAATGTAATACTTGTTAGGCTGCTGCAATTAAGGAATGCCCTCCCTCCAATCGTGGTTACGCTATCGCGGAATGTAATACTTGTTAGGCTGCCGCAAAAACAGAATGCCAGATTTCCAATCGACGTTACGCTATCAGGGATTGTAACACTTGTTAGGCTGGCGCAATCTCGGAATGCATAATCTCCAATCGTCGTTAGCTCGCCGTCGAAGGTGATAACGTACTCGCCCGTCGCTTCATCCCATTCATTTGAGACGATAGAGACATTAAAGGCTGATGCATCGTAAGGCTCAACCAATGCCGTGGCGGTGTACCAAATCTGATTCGCAGGAACCTTATACTCCGCCTCGTGCTCCACGGCCTCCATGGGCACAATATGGTTGCGCTCGATGGTGATGCTACTCTCCGTAGAGAGGGTCATCGGCTTATAACCCGCGCAATTAACCTCGATGGTTAAACCCTCCGCAAAGGTCTGAGGCGGCAGAGCGATATA
>JAZNDK010000004.1:0-23440 GCA_045588005.1 Alistipes sp.
TTATCATAATCAAAACCTATAAAGCATATACCTTTGTATACTAAATTATTTGACAGCTCGCTATCCTTGTCAAAGAATGTCAAAAGAACATTTTCTAATTCTTCATTATTTATATTTTGATGGATATTTGAGGTTATTAAATCAATATCTCGTTCTTGTGTTGAAGTATAACCTTGAGGGTCAAGCAAGAACCCTTTTATACTCTCAAAGCATTTTGATATTGCCGTATTTAAGTCTTTATACATCTTTGACTCAGCCCAATACAATTCAAGATTTTTTGTTGTCTCATTGTATTGAAAATGAATGCCATCTGCTCCTTGATAATGTAACTTGCCTGAAGTTTTTAACGACATCTTACTTATAAGCTGAGGTAATTTAAGAATATCTTGCGTAAGGATATATAATAGTATTTCACCTCCTTCACCCGTATTCTTCAAATCTGTAAAAAGATTCTCTGCTTTTTTTTGTAATTCAAGTATTTTTCTGGTAGAGCCTGTATTATTATAGTCGCTCCCCGCTTCATCTATTTCTTTCTTAGGAATCGCATAATCAACAATCCTAGTGTCAATATACTCTATCAAATCTTGCAATCTTAGGTTACCATTATTGTCAATCTTTATGCAGTAGCAGTAGCCTTTTGCATTAGTTTCAGGTATATCAACAGAGTATCGCACTTCCTCAATGCGAGAATTGATGGCTCCATTTGTCTGGTTTAGGAGATTATTTATAGCAGTTTCTATTCTACTCATATTTATATTGAATAGCTCTTCTTACTCATTATACTTCACTTCAACATCAGCCACAAGTCCTATTGTTGAGGCTCGCGCATTTGTATGACATCAGCATAATTGACACTCCAATTCGGTTTGCTGAAACACTTCTCAATACACCCATACTCAGATACTCGCTCGCAAATTTCTAATGGTTGACTGATTATTGCATCTTTAGCAAGAATATCAATACTTGGATACTCTCTATCATTCTCTGCACCTGCAGCTCGCTTTTTCTCTAATGCGACCCAAATGGTGTCGTCATCGGGACTTTGATACATTCTTCCTGCAAATGTATAGAAATGTGCTCGCACTAACTCTTCTAGGCTCATACCTCCAGTCTGTTGCTTAACCTCGTAGAAAATAAATTGGATTCTAAACTTTATTCATTATTATCTTCTATAAGTTCTTTGGGGTTTACATTCAATATCTTGGCTATTTCAAATAGTACATCTAAACTTGGTTGGCGACGGTTGCAGACATATGAATTCACTATGCAGAAACTTTTGCCCAACTTCTCAGCCAGCCAAGTTTGTTTAATTCCGCGCTCTTCGAGCACCTCTTTTATGCGATTTTTGGGCTTATCCATATTAGTACTTGTTTCCATTTGTTTACAAAGTTATAAAATATTTTGCAATATAAAAAGAAAAAGGCGGACTAAATCCGCCTTTTCAAACTTTGCCTAATTCATCACCCCACTTTACTACCGTCGATTTCTATAACGCCAAGGGTCGGGAGTCATCATCTTCTCAATCTGCTCCATACGAGTGATTGCATCCAGATGGTGCTTCTTATCGAGCCACTTTTTGATAGTCGCTCGGTCGAAATAAAGCCTATTGCCTTGTCGGATATACGGGATATCCCGATACCTAACCGTTCGGTACACCGCAGATTTGGATTTGCCGAGCAGTTTGCAAACATCCTCTACGCTCATCAGCTCATCTTCAAGAGGTAGGGGTTGATGTTTTTCACGAACAGTCTTTTCAAGTGATTCGATTCTCTCTACCAGATTTTGAATGAGCTCCGGCATCTGCTCAAATGATACAACTTTTTGTGTCATATTTTAATTGTTTTTTGAGTTAATTCATATTAAGTATAGGGTGGCGTTTGTAAGAAGGTTTGTGAATGGGTAATTTTTTATCATTTTCATAAAAAATATTAACTTTGTATAACATCTGATTATTTTTTTATATTATGGCAGAAACAAATGATAAACATTTAAGATTACCTCAAATACCCCAGGGGGAGTATTATGAGGATTTTATTGCATCAATGTTGTGTATTGGAGGTTTTTACATAGAAAAAAGAATTGAAATGTTAGAACCTATAAATATTCTGGAATTAGATGTAGTATCAACTAAATTGTCTTCAGATGACATTGACAAGACATTAATTGAGATCAAATCTGGCAAATGGGGCATGCCAGATGTGTTTAAGGTGCGAGGATGGTTGGATTTCTTAAAATACAATAAAGCATCATTTATAAGCCTTAATAATAGTAGAGAGGAGTTCGAGCAATGTCAACATGTTGCGGAGGAACTTCAAATAACCCTTCTCAATATTGATATTACAGCTGACGGAAAGATTGATGCTCAATCTTTCAAAAGGGCTTATGGGATATCTAACGATGAAGATAAAACATTTGATTATGCAGTAGCATGTCTTAGATACTCTTTCTGTTTAGAGCGTATATTGATAGATAAGTACTTAAAACCATTAACTAAAGACCCTAACAATTCTTGTGCATGTTCTCATATTAGAGATTATATAAGAAAGGTTACCCAACATAGTTTTTTTCTAGGAGATACGAATAAAAGAATTCAAGAGGTATTTGAGGCCTATATAAAATATAAAAATATTACTGCTCGAATTGATAAAATGATGAGAGAAGGAGGAAATTTTGAAGAAATAGTTGCTTCTGCAATTTTGCCTGACACATTCCGAAAAATATTTTACGAAGTCAGTGGAGGCCAAAAACATTATCTTCATGTTGCTCTATATTCTGAATTAATCTGTAGATTAACTATTTTAAAACAATGTATAGAAGTGATGATTGATGCTGAGCACGAGTCAGTACTTTTAAAAAATGCGATGAAAAGTTCTTTGGCTTCAAATCTCAGGAATGCCATAACCATCCTTAAGGGGCATACTTACTTTTATCTATATCCTCATTTTTGGCAGATATTTATTTTTCTATTTGGTGGATTTATTCTTACAGATAAAAAAGAAGATGAGTATGTGTTACTTTCAAAATTTACAGGCATTCCAACCAATGAGATTGAGAATGCACTGCAAGCATTTGATATATTGTTTCCATTAGACAGAGGTAGATGGTTAATTCAAAAGCCTAATACAACTATAATGATTTTACAATTTATGCCTTTACCATTTTGCGGTATAGGCGCAAATTTCCGACGAATGGTATATAATAAAGAAGGTGATTTAACATATGAAAATCTAGAAAAACAACTAACAGAGAGGTTTACTTTTATGGATTTAATAAAGTATAATAATTTGGCTATTGAGTATTTATCAATGGATGCTAAACTTCATAATTAAGACAGATGTGTACATAGGTGTTTGTTAGATGAATTTATAAAGTCATTAAATGATACGAATAACTTTTGCCACCTAGAACTATCACATTTTACATAGAAAGTACAATTCTCTTCGCCTTGTTATTGCGACTAGTTGCAACTCATTGCGCCTCGTTGCACACCATTGCAAACTTGGCGAGATATTTTTGTTGAAGACATTAAGGCATAAAAAATCCCGAAAGTCGAGTCTAACTTTCGGGATTTATTCGTCTATTTTTGTAGGAAATTCTGTTGCTATTTGTGGGCGTTAGCGTTTATTAGTGTGCATTAGAGGGCGTTAGTTACTTCCCGATGCAGAATTTCGAGAAGATTGAGTGGAGGATGTCGTCGGAGGTGATTTCGCCGGTGATTTCGCCTAAGTGGTGGAGGACTTGGCGGATATCCTCACTCAAGAGGTCGGTGGGAATATCTTGCTCTAAGCCTCGTTGTGCAGCACGCAGTGCCGTTAGAGCCTCATTTAGAGCTGTGTAGTGGCGGGCATTGCTCACAACAACACCGTCGTCACCAAGCGCATTGGTCGATATGGCCGAGCGCAACTCATCGAGTAACTTATCTAAGCCGATACCATCCTTAGCAGAGATATATAGGCTCTCGCTATCTCCGATATAATCCGTGCCACATAGTGTGTCAGCCTTGTTTATTACCCTGATATAGTGCTGCTCTGCGCCAAGCTCTACACTCTCGAACATGGGGCAATCGGCACTCGCAACATGCACCACAATACGGGCTTCGCTCACCGCTCTACGGGTGCGCTCGATACCCATTTGCTCCAACCTGTCGCTCGTCGAACGGAGGCCCGCAGTATCGATAAAACGGTAACGAATACCATCTATTATGCGCATAGCCTCGATAGTATCGCGCGTTGTGCCTGCAATATCCGATACAAGGGCCCTATCCTCCTCGACAAGGCGGTTTAGCAGGGTGCTCTTGCCAACATTTGGCTCGCCGATAATTGCCACGCTAACACCCTCTTTAAGCGCGTTACCTAATGCAAAAGATGATGTGAGTTTTTCGAGCTGTTGGCCTATATGCTCCATCGTCTTTTTGAGTGTTGTGCGGTTGGCAAATTCGACATCTTCCTCCCCAAAGTCGAGTTCGAGTTCGAGAAGCGAGCATAGTCTAAGCAGCTCGTCGCGTAGCTCAGATAGTAGTCGGGCGTAGTTGCCGCGCATCTGTGTTGCGGCTATGCGGTGCGACCACTTAGAGTCTGAGACTATAATGTCGGCAACGGCCTCGGCACGGCTTAGATCGAGCTTGCCGGCAAGGAATGCTCGACGCGTGAACTCGCCTGCGGTAGCCATGCGGGCACCACGACTTAGGGCGTGGTGTATAAGGCGCGAGGCTATATATTGCGAGCCATGAATGGTAAACTCCACGGTGTCGTCGCCCGTATAGGAGCGCGGAGCACGGAAGAGGGCTACCACCACATCGTCGAGAAACTCTCCACTCTCATCGACAATCTCGCCATAGTGGAGCGTATATCCCTCGGCGTCGCGTAGTGGCTTGCGGCTCTGAAATATAGCGTCGGCAATCTCGATGGCTCGGCTACCGCTAAGACGAATAACCATGACGCCTCCTCCCGATGGGGTGGCGCATGCGACGATAGTCGATTCGGTATCAAGCATTTCAAGATTCATATGTAGGGTTGTTTTTGAGTGGTGTAATTCGCGCTATATAGCACTCACACGCAGACGCTGACCTATGCGCAGGGCATTTGCATTTTTGATGTTATTCCACTGCATCAGTTGCTTGACGGTGCGACCATACCTGCGTGCGATAGCTCCGAGAGTATCACCTTTTTTTACAGTGTGATACTTGGCCGGTGGAGCCTCCGAACGCTTCTTCTCGATATTTGCAGGGATGATATACTCTTTGAGGTATGTCGAGTCTTTGGCGTGTATCTCGGCCTCGTGGGCAATATACTCAGATATATGCTCGGCGGGGAGTGTTAGCGCGTAACTCTTTGTTGTTGCGGGGATTATCGAGAGCGTATATTGCGGATTAAGCATTTTAAGAGTCTCGATATCTACATTGATTGTCGAGGATACTTGCTCCAAGTGCATAGGGCGGTTAATCATCACTGTATCGACAATTAGGGGTATGGGTGCAGGTGCGAACTCCACGCCGTGTGCCTTATGATATGCAAAGGCGTATGTAGCACCCATAAATAGGGGTACATAGCCGCGTGTCTCGCGCGGCAGGTGGTAATATACATCCCAAAAGTCGCCGTCGAAGTGCTCGCGGCTACCTCCCGAGCGTGTTATCGCCTTATTCACATTTCCCGGGCCGCAGTTGTACGAGGCTATGGCTAAGGTCCAATCGCCATAAATTTCGTACATCGTTTTGAGGTAGCGGCATGCAGCGCGTGTGGCAAGGCGCGGATTGCATCGCTCATCGACCAACGAGTTTATCTCCAAGCCATACTCTCTGCCCGTAGGTAGCATAAACTGCCAAAGTCCCTTAGCACCCGCACGCGACGTGGCAAGAGGATTTAGACCCGACTCTACGACTACCAACGCGCGAAGTTCGTGGGGTAGTCCTGCGCGGTCAAGCTCCTCCTCAATCATCGGGAAGTAGTGGTAGGCGTAGGACATTATCGAGGCGTAGCTATCGGAGCTGAAACGCTCGATAGCACGACGCACCTCATGATTGTATTTTAGGGGTACGGGCGACATAAGGGCTTGAAGACGAGCTATGTATGTCGAGTCGCTAAGATCATTTTTAGTGGTCGTATTACAGCTGTCTGCTGCTAAGAAGTCGTTGAAATAACGCTCGTAGTAGGCTACGGTGCTCGTTGCTCGCCACATTGCGAGTACCGAGTCCATCTGCTCGGGTGTATTTTTTGTGCGGCTATTGCTATTAACCTTAGTCTCGGCTAAAGGTTTTGTATTCTTGACGATGGTTACGCTATCAATCTTTGTTACGGCCGTAGTGTCTGCTATTGGGGCTGTGACTTCTGTTGTCTCGCTCTTTGTGCGACGCTTCTTGGGACGGCGTGGCAACTCTGTCGCTTGCGAGTCTGCTGCGATAATAGAGATAGCGACAAGGAGTATTGCAAGGCTCTTCAAAAGAGTAGTTTTCATCGTTATTTTTAGAATTTCAGGCTCAGATTAACGCCCACGGCCGGCTTCGAACCAACGTCGGTAATATCGAAGAATGGCTCCATATTCATAGTTAGATCGTCTGAGATGTCGTAATCTTGAAGGTGGGCATCGACGTGTGCATCGATAATGTTTATTAGGTATATACCTGCTGTGAGCAGGATACAGAGGTCGCGGTTACGGCGATAGCTATCCTTCAAGTTTTTGAGGAATGACGCTGTGTAATTTCCTCGAAACTCGTCGGCTGCGCCGTTAGGGTATTTGTCGGGATTGTTGTCATAATCGACGCGCAGCGTATATGCGGTCTTAAATCGCTTATATCCTCGGTTATTCCAATCGATGGTGTATATCGTCGAGGCTAAGCCTCCGATAACGATAGGCACTCGCCAATAGCTCTTGTTGTATATCTGTCCTGCGCCCGGGCAGATGGTCGATAGGGTAGTTGCCTTCTTAACCTGCGACACCTCGTTGGTCGAGTAGTTTACTGCAGCATCGCCTATGAAGTAGAGATATGTCGCTATGGCAACACCTGCGTAGATTTGTTGCATGGTGTTGCGGCGAATCATCTTGGTCTGTATCTCGTCGAGCTCGGGGGTGCGCATATAACCATTATCGACAAGGTATTGGTCATACTCAGCTTTCAGGGGCTTATACTCCTTGTTTTCGAGTACGAACATTGTTACCGACGCGCCCATTAGGGGATAGAGCACACCGAGCTTCCAATACTGCTTGTTGTATATCTGTCCGAAACCGGGGAGTGGTAGCGACAACCAACACACTTTCGATAGGCCCATAGAGTCGCTGATAAATGGCTTACGCTCCTCACCATACCTATTCAGACGTACGCGACGACCATCCGGAGCGATGCTGTCGCCACGGCTAAGAATCATCGAGTCGCGCTTAACACGGGCTGCAATCACGCCACGTATCGAGTCGCGAGCCTCGACAGACAGGCTCTCATAATCGCTAAGTTCGCCTCCGGCGATAGAGTCGAGATGGTGGAAATATATCGAGTCGCGGCGTGCCGCAGCCTCGGCCTTTGCACGTAGCAGGGCTGTCGAGTCGATAGGCACAAGTCCGCCCTTATTTACAGTGCGGATATTACCTCGCAGCCTCTCGCGACTATACTCCTGAGCCGACACCGCCGAGGTGATTGCCACGGCGGCAACCACAAGCATAACTGCGCGTATGACTCTTCGTAACCTCATCTCTACACTAACGACTTACTAATATCTTTTATTTCGCTTCGACAGCTATCTAAGTTCGCCAAGATGGCTTATGAGCTTGTCAAGCTCCTCGTCGTTGCTACACTCGATGACTATGCGGCTGCCACCTGTTGCTGTGCGCTTAACCGAGAAGTTCGATGTAAAGAGCCTCTCGAGCTCCTCGACAAGGCGCGAGTAACTCTCGGGATACTCCTCCTCGTCGTTTGTTGAGCGTTTAGACTCCGTTGTTGATAGCTTGCGTGCAAGCTGCTCGGCCTGACGCACCGAGAGAGCCTTTCGCACGCACTTTTTTAGAGCAGCAATCTGTTGGTCGTGCTCCAAGCCACCTATGGCCTTGGCATGCCCCATGGTGATAATGCCCTCCTTTAAGGCGAGTTGTACCTCCGATGGAAGGGCGAGTAGTCGCATATAGTTCGATACTGTCGAACGCTTCTTGCCTACGCGCTCGGCCATAGCCTCCTGTGTAAGGCCGCACTCCTCTATAAGACGCTGCATGCCGAGGGCTATCTCTATGGCGTTAAGGTCCTGACGCTGGATATTCTCGACCAGAGCCATGGCGTGCATCTCCTCATCCTCGACCTCGCGGATATAGGCGGGCATAACCTCCAAACCGGCCATCTTCGAGGCGCGCCAACGTCTCTCGCCGCTGATTATCGTGTAGCGGCCATTATCTTTACGGCGCAGCGTGATAGGCTGGATAACACCCAACTGTGCTATCGAGGCAGAGAGCTCGGCTAAGGCCTCATCGTTGAAGCTCTCGCGGGGCTGCTGTGGGTTGGGCTCAATGTCGTTTATAGCCACCTCGGCCATCTCGGCCATAGGCTTTGATTGTAGCTCGGGAGCTGTCGCGCCAAAGATGGCGTCGAGGCCGCGTCCCAAGCCTCTCTTCTTCTGTGCGGTCATATATCTATCTTATTCGTTCTTCGTTGTTTGAGTCTTGCGGTTGCGTTTCAGAAACTCGCGGGCGAGACTTAGGTAGTTTACAGCTCCCGTTGCCGAGGCGTCGTAGAGCATTATCGGCTTGCCGTGCGACGGGGCCTCACCAAGACGGATGTTGCGCTGGATGATAGTCTCGTAGGCAAGCTCGCCAAAGTGGCTGCGCACCTCACCGACAACCTGATTGTTGAGTTTGTTGCGCATATACATCGTCAGCACAAAACCCTCGATTTGGAGCTCGGGATTGAGCCTCGTTTTAACCATCTTGATAGTGTTGAGCAGCTTGCTCAGACCCTCCAAGGCCAAATACTCGCACTGCACGGGTACGAGCACCGAGTCGGCAGCTGTGAGGATGTTCACTGTGGTAAAACCGAGCGATGGCGAGCAGTCGATGAAAATATAGTCGTAGCTGTCGCGCAACGAATCTACGATGCCCTTGATTATGTGGTGGGCATTCTCCATTGTCGATAGCTCGGTGTCGGCCGCCACAAGGTTGATTGACGAGGGTAGTAGCCACAACTTCTTGATGTCGTCGCTATGGAGTATCACATCAGCTGCACGACGCTCGCCCACGATACACTCGTATATGCCATCGAGGTTGATGTCGAAGCCCAAACCCGATGTGGCGTTTGCCTGAGGGTCGGCATCGATAAGTAGCACCCTCTTTCCTAAGAGGGCTACAGATGCTGCGAGGTTTATGGCTGTGGTGGTCTTGCCTACGCCGCCCTTTTGATTTGCTAATGCTACTACTTTTGCCATCCCTAATCGGTTTTACAGTTTACATACAAATAATACGTGCAAAAATAGTAAATTTTATCGGATAAAGTATCGCCTTACCCCAAAATTATCTATCTTTGTTCGAAATTTGTGGCTTGTGGTGTTGGGCTTATTGCCGAGTCCGCATCTAAGAGCTTGTAAAAGTGGAAAATTATGACTCGTTGGCTTAAAGCGTGTGCAACGCTGATACTCTTTGTGCTTATCTTTGCGTTGTCGCAATTTGCGGCGACACACATTGCCATATTTATCGGTGGAGGCGTGGAGTTCCTTCGCGAGGATTTCGGCTTTATGCTCACATATCTTATGGCTGTAACCCTTGCGCTCATTCTCACGTCGCTTATGCAGCTCTTGCGCGGTGGCCGGCACATGCGCGTAGAGCACCACAAGGCTGGATTTTCGCCTACTTACATACTCTTTGGCGTAGCTCTTCTTGTGATGTTGTCGGTTGTTCTCATGCCACTCTCGGAGCTCCTTCCGACCGAGGAGAGGGTATTTCCGCGTGGCGGGTGGACAATCTTTGCTGTGGTTATTATCGCACCCATCGCCGAGGAGTTGCTCTTCCGTGTCAAGCTCTACGATATGCTGACGCTCGACGTTACGCCCTCCGTATCGGTGCTTCTCAGCGCGCTCTGCTTTGGTGTGGTACATATCGAGCCGATAGTCGCCATTGAGGCACTCTTTGCAGGTATCATCTTCAGCTACTTCTACATTCAGCGACACTCCATATATAGCGCGATAGTGCTCCATATGGCAAATAACTCGATAGCCTACCTTGTTACGATGTTCAGGTATCAGGAGCGTACGCTGTTGGACTTCGCAACCGAAGGCCGACTCTTCGAGGTTATGTATATGCTCTCGGTTGCAGCCCTTCTCTTTGCTTCGGTAAAGATAGCACGTCGCCTGCGCAAGCAGGATAGGTTGGTCGCGATGGCTGAGGATGGGGTAGTGCCACCTACTGACGACGATGATGAAGAGGATATTATCAAACTATAAACAACAATGGCTATCCCGCATTGGGATAGCCATTGTTGTTTAGGGTTAATCGCTTAGAGCAGAGCGTCAATCTTAGCCTTGAGCTGCTCCTTGGTAGCTGCGCCAACGTGCTTGTCCACCTGCTTGCCATCCTTCAAGAAGACGATGGTAGGAACGTTGCGTACCATGTACTTAGCTGCTACATCGTCACCCTCCTCTACGTCGCACTTGCCGATAAGAACCTTACCGTCGTACTCCTCAGAGAGCTCGTCGATGATGGGGGCTACCATACGGCAGGGACCGCACCATGTTGCCCAGAAATCGATTACAACGGGCATACCCTTGCCCATAATCTCGTCGTAGTTCTCGTTGTTGATTTTCAATGCCATAACTCTTAAAATTTTAATAGGTTATTAGATATTTACTGTATAGTTGATATTGTTATTTTCCAAAAAGTCCATAAACTCAACCGTTGGTGCTATGCGATAGCGTCGCGAGCTGAGCTTCACATGTACATCATCCCCCGGGGCGTAGATGTTGAAGAATAGCTGTGTCGTACCGGCACTCTTTTGCACCTGCTCGACAAACATATTGGTAAGTGTCGAACATACATCGTTGATGTTTAGGTCGATGCGTATCGACGATATGCTCTCGGCAACATCGGCAAGCTGCTGAACTGACACTATCTTAAACTCCAACTCTGCGGGCTCCTTGTATGGGCGAGGTTGTACGCGGCCACGGATATATAGGAAGTTATCCTGAGCAACCAAAAGACCAAATTTCTCGTAATCCTTGCTGAATAGCGTAAACTCATGTTGCGAGTTGTAATCCTCCAATACGAAGCGGCCATAACGTCGGCCGTCCTTAGTCATAAGAGGGGTGACGCTCGTAATAACACCCGCTACGGCTATCTCCTTGCCATTCATAAGAGTAAGGTCTGATAGTGCGCCGAGCTCAACCTGACACATCTTGCGCATCACAAATCCAAAACGGTCGAGCGGGTGCGCCGAGAGATAGAGGCCGATAACCTCTCTCTCCTTATTGAGCATTACCAAGTTGTTCCAATCCTCGGCAAC
This sequence comes from Alistipes sp., assembly GCA_045588005.1. Taxonomy (GTDB): domain Bacteria; phylum Bacteroidota; class Bacteroidia; order Bacteroidales; family Rikenellaceae; genus Alistipes. The sequence continues at coordinate 11,456 of JAZNDK010000004.1, forward strand.
GGGTACTCGGGGCTGCTGTATGTCCGATGTGCCCGAGGTAGCTCCGAAGAGGCTCTGCTGGGCATTCTGCTTCTCCATTTGTACACGCTGACCGTAGCGTATGAGCGACTCCAAGAATATAGAGCCCGAGCTATCTTCAGCAAAGAAACGCGAGCGGTTGAAGTCGATGAGCGAGTCGAAGCCTCCGGCCAAAGCAATATTCTCCAAGCACTTACGGTTTACGGTTGTGTAGTTCACACGCTCCATAAAGTCGTATATCGAGCGGTAGGGACCGCCGCTAAGTCTCTCGTTTACGATAGACTCCGATGCAGCTTCGCCAACGCCCTTTATGGCTGCAAGGCCAAAGCGAACATCGCCCTTACGGTTTGTTGAGAACTTAACCTTCGACTCGTTGATATCGGGGCCGAGTACCGAGATACCCATACTCTTGCACTCGGTCATATAGGCCGTCACCTGCTTGATGTCGTTAAGGTTGCGGCTGAGCACCGTAGCCATATACTCAGAGGGGTAGTGAGCCTTGATATAGGCTGTCTGGTAGGCCACCCACGAGTAGCATGTGGCGTGCGACTTGTTGAAGGCATACGAAGCGAACTTCTCCCAGTCGGCCCAAATCTTCTCCAATACCTTCTCATCGTGGCCGTTAGACTTACCTCCGGCGATAAATTTAGGTTTCAGCTCGTCAAGCTTCGACTTAATCTTCTTACCCATCGCCTTACGCAGCGTATCCGACTCGCCACGCGTAAAGTTACCGAGGAGGCGCGACAAGAGCATGACCTGCTCCTGATATACGGTGATGCCGTATGTATCCTTCAAGTAACGCTCCATAATGGGTATATCATAGACTATCGGCTTACGGCCGTGCTTGCGGTCGATAAAGTCGGGTATGTAGTCCATGGGGCCCGGACGGTAGAGGGCATTCATCGCAATAAGATCCTCGAAGGTCGAGGGTTGTAACTCCCTGAGATACTTCTGCATGCCGGGCGACTCAAACTGGAATGTGCCAACCGTGCGACCATCGCAGTAGAGCTTATATGTCTTCTTGTCGTCGATGGGAATGTTCTCTATATCAATCTCTACGCCGTGAGTCTGCTTGACAGTCTCGACAGCATCCTTGATAATCGATAGGGTCTTCAATCCGAGGAAGTCCATCTTAATCAGTCCTGTATCCTCGATAACTGCACCCTCGTACTGCGTCACGAGCATCTTCTCGCCCGTCTCCTTGTCGTCGGCGGTGCTCACAGGTACCCAATCGGTGATGTCGTCACGACAGATAATCGTGCCGCATGCGTGTACTCCTGTGCCTCGCACGTTGCCCTCCAACATCTTGGCGTACTTTATCGTGTCACGCATTATCGGGTCTGACGACTCCTCGGCAGCCTTCAACTCGGGAACTGCCATAATGGCGTTTTTGAGGTTGATTTTGAGCTGCTTATCCTTGTCGTTAGGGTCGGTAATACGGTCGGGAACCCACTTGCATAGCTGGTTGGCCTGAGCTAAGGGGAGCTTCTGTACGCGGGCAACATCTTTGAGGGCCATCTTCGTAGCCATAGTGCCGTAGGTGATGATGTGCGCAACCTTCTCCTTGCCATACTTCTGTGTTACCCAGTTGAGCACACGACCACGGCCATCATCGTCGAAGTCGATGTCGATATCGGGTAGCGAGATACGGTCGGGGTTAAGGAAACGCTCGAACAGCAGGTCGTACTTGATGGGGTCTATCTGTGTGATACCTAAACAGTAGGCCACAGCCGAGCCTGCCGCAGAACCACGGCCCGGGCCCACCGACACGTCGAGCTCCTCGCGTGCTGCGCGGATAAAGTCCTGCACGATAAGGAAGTAACCGGGGAAACCCATCGTCTTCATTATGTGTAGCTCGAATTTCAGTCGTGTGGCAATCTCCTCGTCGAGCACCTCGCCATAACGCTTATGTGCTCCATCCAAAGCCAACTTAGCCAAGTAGTCGGCTTCGAGTTTTATTCGATAAAGCTTGTCGTAGCCGCCAAGCTTCTCTATCTTCTTCTTTGCATCCTCCTCCGAGAGTACGACGTTGCCGTTCTCGTCGCGCGTGAACTCGTTGAAGATATCCTCCTCGCTATACTTCGCGCGGTATCCCTCCTCGGTGCCAAACTCCTCGGGGATGGCAAAGGTGGGCATAATGGGGGAGTGGTCGATAGAGTAGCTCTCGACCTTATTGCAAATCTCGATGGTGTTATCCAACGCCTCGGGGATGTCACCAAAGAGGGCATTCATCTCGGCCGTAGTCTTCATCCACTCCTGCTTCGAGTAGAGCATACGGCGCGGGTCATCCAAATCCTTGCCCGTGCCCAGGCATATAAGGCGGTCGTGCGCCTCGGCATGCTCCTCATCTACGAAGTGTACATCGTTGGTACACACTAACTTAATGCTATACTTTGCCGAGTATTCGATAAGCTTCTCGTTTACCTTCAACTGCACACCGTAGGCCTCATGGTTGGCATTCTCTACCGTAGCCTTATGGAGTTGTAATTCGAGATAGTAATCCTCGCCAAATATGCTCTTGTACCACTCGACGGCACGCTCTGCCTCGTCGAACTTTTCGGCGCGTATGAGTCGCGGAATCTCACCTCCGATACATGCCGAACAGCAGATAAGCCCCTCGTGGTACTTCTCCAACTCGACACGGTCGGTACGCGGGCGCATATAGAAGCCCTCGGTGTAGCCCTTCGATACTATCTTGATGAGGTTTTTGTATCCTTTCATATTTTTGGCCAAGAGGATGAGGTGGTAACCGCTCTGATCCTCCTTGCCCTCCTTGTTATGCAGACGACGGCGGGCAACATATACCTCGCTACCGATGATGCCCTTAAACTCGGCCTTTGGGTGTGCATCCAACTTGACACGTGCCTCGGCAAGTGCTGCTTGAGGATCGTCGCCCATCTCAGCCTCGGTAGCTGTGCCACTCTCCAATCGCTCGACAAGCCCTTTCAGCTCTTTAAGCTTCGAGCGACGCTCGCCATTTTTCTTCGATACATAGTTGAAGAACTCCTTGACACCGAACATGTTACCATGGTCGGTAAGCGCAATACCTGGCATGCCGTCGGCAATGGCCTTATCGACAAGCTTTTGGATACTTGCCTGACCATCGAGCAGCGAGTATTGGCTGTGAACATGTAGGTGTACAAAGGGGCGCATAACGCAGTTTACATATTATAATTTTTCAACGTACAAATATAGCACATATTTTTGATAAAAATTTAAGTAAAGAGCTTTCATTTTATATAAATAATAGCTATCTTTACCTAAAATTTAGTGCCATGAATAGAAGTAATCCCGAATCGATAGTTCTCTTGCAGAGTTACGATAGCCAGATGTCGGCCCAAATAGCTAAATCGATGCTCGATAGTGCCGGCATCTTTTGTCTCCTTGAGGGGGAGTATATGTCGCAGATATATACCAGCGTAGCCTTTCCCATAAGGCTCATGGTGTGTGCCGAGCAGCTCGAAGAGGCTCGACAAATTATCGAAGGGAGATAACCCCTTCTATTGGGTTATACAAATTGATTATTGCTCGGCGATGCAGACCCCTCGGGCATCAACTTCTTCCATATATGCCACGATGCAATAGCTTGTGTCTGAAGCATTAACATTCCGCCAAAGGTGCGTGCTCCGCGCTCTGCTGAGCGACGCATAAACTCTGTCGTTGCAGGGTTATACACCAAGTCGAATATGGCATGCTCCTCGCCTATGGCCTCGTAGTCGAGCTCTGGGGCGTGCTCCGTATCGGGTGACATACCCACGGGTGTTGTGTTGATGATGAGCCTGTGATCGCGGATAACCTCGCTGCTAAGCTCTGCGTAGGTGTAGTCGCCACGGCTCTTGTCGCGTGATACGGTGTGGTACTCTATGCCGAAGTTTTTGAGGGCATGCTGCACAGCCTTCGAGGCTCCTCCTGTGCCGAGCACAAGAGCCTTGGTTTCGGGTGTTGGCTCGATCCATTGTAGCGTGGCCTCGATACCGCGTATATCGGTGTTGTGACCGACCAGACGACCACTCTCGTCGATAGCTACGCAGTTTACTGCGCCTATGGCGCGAGCCTCGTCACTAAGCTCGTCTAAATGAGCGATGATTGACTCCTTGTAGGGTATCGTAACATTGAAGCCCGCCAGGCCTCTCCTGATAATCTCGCTGCGAAGGTGCTCGATACTGTCGAGCTCGATAAGTTCATAGTCGGCATCTATCTGCTCGATTTGGAACTTTGCCGAGAAGAACTTCTTTGAGAACGAGTGGCCTAAGCTGCGGCCTATAAGCCCGAAGTGGTGCATGGCTACTCCTCTACGGTAACTACTTTCGTGTCGCTATTCTGCTCGACAACAACCTCCTGCTCGGCGGGTGCTGCAACCTCCTCGGTGCTCTCCTCGCCGCTGCTGCCAAAGAGCCAGAAGGCCAACATCGTAAAGCCAATAAGCATGACGGTAAAGAGTGTTGCCAAGAGGTTGAAATACTTGTCGATAAAGGTCTTGATAGGCGCACCAAACTTCCAGATAAGCCACGAGATAAGGAAGAAACGCATACCGCGCGACACAATCGACGCGATGATGAACATCACGTAGTTGATGTCGAACATACCACCTGCAATGGTAAAGAGCTTAAATGGCAGCGGCGTGAAACCAGCCGTAAAGACAATCCAGAAGTTGAAACGGTCGTAGAGGTTACCTACATTATCGAAGCTCTCCTGGCTGAAAACATGCTCGTAGAAGAGGGCTGCCAATGCTGTGGGCTCGCCCGAGGCTGTTATCCATGCAAAGTGACCGATGCAATAGCCTAAGGTTGCACCAACAATCGAGCCTACAAGGCAAAGCGTACCGAAACGGAACGACTTTTTGGGTGCTCCAAGACACAAGGCAATGAGCAAAACATCGGGTGGTAGGGGAAACCAGCTCGCCTCGAATAGTGCAATGATGAATAGTGCAAGCCAACCCCAGCGGCTATCGGCCCATGATAGAACCCAATCGTACAGTCTCTTAACCATCGTACCTTGTTTGTTAGATTTAGTGCGGCAAATATATATAAATTATACGAAATCGACAACAATTCCACCTCCTAATACCAAATTATTCCGATATAAGACCAATGGCTGCCCCTTTGCCGGAGCCCATGCCGGGTCTTGTGTCGCAACCATATATCCGTTGCCACAAGGAGTGATTTTTACGGGGAGCTCGGGGTTGCGACCAATACCTCGAATCTTGATTGTTATGTTGTCCGAGCCAAGCAGTTTATCCGGGTCGATAATGTTGCACTCTTCGATGTAAAGCTCTCTCTTATATAACTTCTCCATCGGACCAACAATTAACGAATTAGTCTTAGCATCGATTGCTATGATACGCATCCCTTCCGGGATACCGTTGCCGCGTCGTTGGCCTATCGTATAGCGGGCAATGCCATTGTGTTCACCCACCGTATCTCCATCGCTATTGAGAATCTTGCCTCGTCTCATCTCTACCCCTTGTGAGGCAAGAAAATCGCTGTAATGCGCACCTTCGAGAAAGCATATTCCCATGCTCTCGCCGCGCTCCTCGAAATTTTGGCGAATGTCGCTCTTAAATATTGAACCCATAGGTGTCAATGCGCGACGCAGGGTCTGCTCCGAGAGTCCCCACAGATAGTAGCTCTGATCCTTGTTGGGGTCTTTGCCTCGCTCTACGAAGTGGTGGCCCTCTACATAGGCAACATTAAAGTAGTGCCCCGTGGCAATGTACTCTATCGACAACGAGTTGGCGATACGTTCGAGAATCGACCACTTAATCTTGGTGTTACAGCGTGTACATGGCGCAGGTGTAAGACCTTGGGCGTAGCTCGAGGTGAAGTAGTCGATGACTTCGCGACGAAACTCCTTGCGGGCGTCATAGCTCAGCCACTCTAAATTGTCGGCCTCGGCGCGCTCTCGTGCTGTGGCTAACAGAGCGTGGTTGCCGGTGCAGTCTATCGTTACGGCAACAACACGATACCCCTCGGTACGCAACCGAGCTGCTGCCGTGCGGCTATCCATACCGCCACTATATCCGAGAACTACGCTTCGCCGTTCCATCACGCCAATATCGTTTATCAACGCCAAAGGCTGACTAAAATAGTTTCAGCCAGCCTTCGTTTGTGCTCTTCTGTCGTACTACTGACGATTCTCGACAACACCCTGTGCGGGGTCGCCAACAATCATATTCTTGTCGATGCGGAGAGTTACATTGCTATCAACCTCGATAAGAACAGATGTAGCCTGCACCTCCTTGATAACGCCGTAGATACCACCTGCGGTGATAATCTTATCGCCCTTGCGAAGACCATCGCGGAACTTCTGCATCTGCTTACGACGCTTAGACTCGGGACGCCACATGAAGAAGTACATGATAGCAATCATGGCGATAATCATCAACCAGAAGCTCCAACCACCACCTGCGGGGGCCTGAGCAGCACCCTCTACAACCTGTGCTGAAGCATCAGCAACAACCTCGCTCTGTGCAAAAAGAAGATTCATCATAATTTTAGAATTTTTATTAGTTTATTGTTGTTGTTCGTATAACGATAATCTATAACTATTATTGTTTCGTTACTCTACCTCGGCACTCATCCATACCGCTACTGCAATATCATCCTCGGAACTCTTGATGGCTATGTAGTTGCCTATCGAGCCCCACTCGCCTCGCGAGTCGAACGTAAGACGTAGCGTCGCGCTCTCGTTTTGTCGTATCGCCTTTTGAGGTAGCTCCAACCATACACAGCGACATGTCGCCTCGTAGTCAAGGAGTGTTATCGGGGTGTTGGTAGTGTTCTTTAGCTTGAAATCGTAGTGGCTTAAACTCGAAGGTTTTACACTCCCCAAATCAACCAACACTTCGGTTGTTTTTCCATCCTCCAAAAGATACTCTGCAACCTCAGGTTGAGTCGCTTCGGCGTTAGCCTCGCGCTCGCGATTCTCGGCCTCGGAGGTTACTATGCGTACTACGGCAAACGTGGCTATGGCTACGATAATAGCCACCACCATAACAAGAGTGTTGCGACGCGATAGCATAACCTCGAAGATTGGACTTTTAGAGCAATCCTCGCCCCGATTTTGCAATCTTGCCACTCTCGCGTAGCTCGTTGGCTGCGCGGTCGAGCACTCCGTTAATGAAGGTGCTGCTGGTGGGCGAAGAGTAGTACTTGGCAATATCGATCCACTCGTCGAGGGTAACCTTTACGGGTATCGACTCGAAGGTGAGCAATTCGGTCAGCGCGATAGAGATTATGAGGTTGTCCATAAAGGCTACGCGCTCGACATCCCAATTGCTTGTGAAGTGATCGACCAAATCCTGATTCTCCTCATACTTAACGAGCGACTTTACGAAGAGTGTCTTGGCAAACTCCAAGTCATCCTCGCTCTTGAACTGTGGCAGTAGCTTAACGTCGGTGTGCGAACGCTTCAGCGATGACACCGTACGCACTACCATATATAATATAAAGTTAAGATCGTCGTTCCAAAGTAACGACATCTCGTCGAGGCTCTCCTGCAACATCTCGTCTTCGGCTAACGATGCGTAGAAATCCTCAACAAACTTCCTATCGTCGATAAAGGTGTTTACCGATGCCGACATATAACTCTTGTAGTAATCGGCCTCGATAAGGTTGTTGTAGATATGCTTGATGGTATCGCTGTGGCGTGCCCATGTCAGCTTACGGCTTGCCACCTCGTCACCGAGGGTGTCCGATGTGGCTAATAGCTGCACTACGGCGTTATCTACAAAGCGACGATTAGGATTCAAATCCTCGTATGTGGCCAACTTCTTCTGCTTGGCAATCTCCTGACGACTCTCGGCATATCGAGCCACCTCGGCGATGAGCGAGAGCATTTGGAAATAGAGGTCATAGGCTTTGTCGATAGAGTCCACGAGGTACTTCTCCGAGGCTTTGAGGCTCGTCGAGTCCGACTTTAGGTGGGCGTAAAGGCTCTTGAGAACCTTAACTCTGAGCAATCTTCTACTCAACATAGATAATGAACTTAAAAATTGTGCGGCAAATATACGAAAAAAATCCTATCTTTGCATCTGTGCAGATATAATTATTAACCATATAAAACAATAATCTTATGAACTCATTTATATACGACATCCCCGTTAAGGTCTATTTTGGTCGTGACCAACTATGCAACCTTGGCCGCGAGCTTGGCGCGTATGGCCGTCGTGTGCTCTTGGCCTATGGCGGAGGCTCGATTAAGCGTTCGGGGCTCTACGCGAGTGTGGTGGAGCAGTTGCGCGAGGGTGGCTTCGAGCTCTTCGAGCTCTCGGGCATTGAGCCTAACCCGCGTATCGAGTCGGTGCGTCGCGGTGCGCAGATGTGTAAGGATTGTGCGATAGATGTAATCTTGGCTATCGGCGGAGGATCGACTATCGATGCTGCAAAGTTTATGGCTGCAGGGGCGTGTGTCGATCACGATGCGTGGGAGTTCTTCGGCGCAGGAGCTAAGCCCATCGAGCGTGCTCTGCCGCTTGTTACCATTCTGACCCTCGCGGCAACAGGCTCGGAGATGGACTCGGGAGGCGTTATCAGCAATCCCGAAACCGAGGATAAGCTCGGCCGTATGGCTCGCCCGTTGCTACCACGTGTATCGTTCCTCGACCCAACACTAACCTATACCGTGAGTCCCTATCAGACGGCTTGTGGAGCTGCCGATATACTCTCGCATATTATGGAGGTCTATTTCACTACTCAGCACGACCTCTATATGCTCGATAAGATGATGGAGGGTCTTATGAAGACCGTCGTCAAGTTTGCTCCCGTTGCTGTGCGCAATGGCGAGGACTACGAGGCTCGTGCCAATCTTATGTGGGCCTCGTCGTGGGCTATCAACGGCTTTATCAACGGCGGTAAGCGCAAGGCGTGGAGCTGCCATCCAATGGAGCATGAGCTCTCGGCAATCTATGATATTACCCACGGCCTCGGCCTTGCAATACTCACGCCCCGCTGGATGGAGTATTGCCTCGACGAGGAGCGCGTCGATAAGTATGTGTCGTTCGGTGTCAATGTCTTCGATATAGATCCCTCGCTCCCGAAGATGGATATAGCTCGCGAGGCCATACGTCGCTTGGAGCACTTCCTGTTCGATGAGCTGGGCTTGGTACGCACGCTGACCAATGCCGGTGTAGGCTCGGATCGACTTGCGGAGATGGCACGTAAGGCGTGCCGCTATGGCGATATTCGAGGCTTTATGACGCTCACACCCAAGGATGTGGAGGAGATATATCGCCGTTCGTTGTAATATCCGATATACAAAATTGTGGGCTGGCTAAATTGCTTTTAGCCAGCCCATTTTTCACTCTTTTCTCCACTTTATCCTTTAAGAGAGTAGCGTATGTTGTGAATCAACATCTGCACAGCTACCGAGTTAAATCCTCCCTCGGGGATGATTACATCGGCATAACGCTTCGAGGGCTCTACGAATTGCTCGTGCATAGGTTTTACCGTTGTAGTATATTGCTCGATGACAGAGTGCATAGTGCGGCCTCTCTCGCATACATCGCGCAGGATGCGGCGTGCAAGACGTATGTCGGCATCGGTATCCACAAACACCTTTATATCCATAAGGTCGCGTAGCTCCTTATTCTCGAAGATGAGGATACCATCGACAATAATCACGCGCGATGGCTTCACGAGTACCTTCTCGTCGGTGCGGTTGTGTTCCACAAACGAATATACGGGGTGCTCGATAGGCACATTCGACTTCAATGCGCGAATATGCTCGACAAGCATATCGGTATCGAAGGCCGCAGGGTGGTCGTAGTTGAGTTTTGTACGCTCCTCGTATGTCAGCTCCGAGTGCGCTTTGTAGTAGTAGTCGTGGCACAATGTCACAACATCGTCACCATGAAAAGCCTCCTGAAGCTGCTTTACAAGGGTAGATTTACCCGAGCCTGTGCCTCCAGCTACACCAATCACCGTTACATTCATAGCTGCAACATATTATCTGTTATGCATCGATATTAGCGTAGTGAGCATTCTTTTCGATAAACTCGCGGCGTGGGGGTACCTCGTCACCCATGAGCATCGAGAATATGCGGTCTGCCTCGGCGGCATTCTCCACCGTCACCTGACGCAGGATACGCGTCTCGGGGTTCATTGTGGTATCCCACAACTGCTGAGCATTCATCTCACCAAGACCTTTGTATCGCTGGATGTGTATGCCCTTAGCTCCGAACTCCTGAGTAATCTCGTCGCGCTCCTTATCTGTCCAGCAGTATCGCTCCTGCTTACCCTTCTTAACCAAGTAGAGGGGTGGGGTAGCGATGTAGATGTGTCCATTCTCGATAAGGGCCTTCATCTTGCGGAAGAAGAAGGTTAGCATGAGTGTTGCGATGTGCGAGCCATCGACATCGGCATCGGTCATGATGATAATCTTGTCGTAGCGTAGCTTCTCGAGGTTAAGGGCCTTGCTATCCTCGGCTGTGCCGATAGTCACGCCAAGAGCGGTAAACATATTCTTGATCTCCTCGTTCTCCCACATGCGGTGCTCCTGAGCCTTCTCGACGTTGAGAATCTTACCACGGAGTGGCATGATGGCCTGGAATACGCGGTCACGGCCCTGCTTAGCCGTACCACCTGCCGAATCTCCCTCGACGAAGAATATCTCGGCGATAGAGCGGTCACGACTCGAACAGTCGGCCAACTTACCCGGAAGGCCTGCTCCCGAGAGTACGGTCTTGCGCTGTACAGCCTCGCGAGCGTTACGCGCAGCATGGCGAGCCTGAGCTGCAAGGATAACTTTCTGAACGATAGCCTTAGCATCCTTGGGGTTCTCCTCCAAGTAGTGACCCAAAGCTGCCGACATGGCGCGGTTTACGGCTCCCGATACCTCGTCGTTGCCGAGCTTAGTCTTGGTCTGACCCTCGAACTGAGGCTCTGCAACCTTTACCGAGATAACGGCAGTAAGACCCTCGCGGAAGTCGTCACCCGAGATGTCGAATTTGAGCTTGGCAAGCATGCCGCTATCCTCGGCATACTTCTTAAGTGTGCGAGTAAGTGCGTGGCGGAAGCCCGTTAGGTGAGTACCACCCTCGATGGTGTTGATGTTATTGACGTACGAGTGGACATTCTCCGAGTACGAGTCGTTGTACTGCATAGCTACCTCGACGGGAACGCCGCTCTCCTCGGTATCGAGATAGATGATGTTCTCGATAATCTTCTGGCCACGTGTGGCGTCAAGATACTCGACAAACTCCGAAAGACCATGCTCCGAGTAGAAGTGGTTAGAGATGGGATTGCCCTCCTCATCCTTGACACGCATATCGGTTAGGGTGAGGTGTATGCCCTTATTAAGGAATGCCAACTCTCTCAGGCGGTTAGCCAAAATATCGTACTTGTATTCGGTTGTCAGGGTGAAGATATCGCCATCGGGCTTAAAGGTGATGGTCGTACCGCGATCCTCGCAGACGCCAACAATCTCAACCTTCGATGTGGGAGCACCCTTGGAGTAGGTCTGGCGATATATCTTGCCGCCACGGTGAATCTCGGCGATAAGAAGCGTCGATAGCGCGTTTACACACGATACACCCACACCGTGTAGACCGCCCGACACCTTGTAGCTGCCTTTGTCGAACTTACCTCCGGCATGAAGCACCGTAAGCACAACTTCGAGAGCCGACTTGCCCTCCTTCTCGTGCCAATCGGTGGGGATGCCTCGGCCGTTATCCTTGACAGATATAGAGTTATCCTCGTTGATTGTTACGTAGATGTCGTTACAATACCCTGCCAAAGCCTCGTCAATCGAGTTATCCACTACCTCATATACAAGGTGGTGCAGACCCTTCTCTCCAATGTCGCCAATGTACATTGCAGGTCTTTTGCGTACGGCCTCCAATCCTTCGAGGACCTGAATATTCGACGCCGAATACTCCTCCTCGTGTCTTTTGATGTTCTCCTGTTCGGTACTCATATATTTGTTAATTTACGTTCATCGCATAAAACGCACAAAGATAGCAATTTTTTT
>JAZNDK010000005.1:0-6736 GCA_045588005.1 Alistipes sp.
CCCAGTATTATCCATTCACTGTAACTATATTGATTATTATCTTACTCAGACGCTATCCTTCTTAATTAAATAATTGATTAGTATCAACCCTTGAGTTAATCATAGTTCTCATTTCATCAATATTCAAAGCTTCTATCATACTATCTATATCTTGTTCACATTCCCATACCATATACATCGTGTTTGTGATATATCTATTATCAGAAGCAGTGAACTCTTTTACTATCATCACGACCATCCTGCCGTCATCGAGTATCATAAATGTAGGTCTAAGTTTGACTCCAAAACTAAAATACCATTCATCTACCCAATACCAACATGCAGTGCAACTTGGTGTTTTAAAATCCATTTCTTTAGTCATATCGGAAACATTATTAGCAATGGCAATATTTTTCCATTCTATATATTTAGATTTTACATTTTCAAGGAACGCTTTAAAATCGACTATAGTATTACTGTCAAAATTTAAGCAAATGTCTGTGTTATAGTTTTCGTCAATGGCATATATATAAATATCAAATACTCCATTTTTAATTTCATTACTAACCTTAACATCAAATGTTTTATCAAAATATGAAGAATGCCACTTTGAGAATGATTTTTGTCCGTTTACCGAAACAACGCTAATCGAAAAAAATAAAATAAGAAACAATATTCGCTCTTTCATAATTCCACTAAATAATTTTGTATGTATATAACAATAAAATAGCGTGGACAACTCGCTATATCTGATTCTGAGGTCTTCGACTACCTATCACCCAAATACGGAATTAAGCCCACGCTGAACAGCGTGAGCGTCAAACTCTATTCCGATAGGTGATAAATGAAAGTGTCGAAGTTTCAGAATCACAGAATAAAAGCTAACGCTTTTTATATTTATATGTCCCTAATGTTTGTTATTTTACCATAGGCATTATGTTTTGTCAATGTTTGTTTGCTACAAAATTAAAAATAATTTCCGAAACGAACAACTCTCTTTGGGGATATTACAAGAAACATTACCACTATTTTTTCTAATTATGAGTACTTTCTCAGGATAATTTTCTCTGACTCACTGGGAGAACTCCACGAGTTTCAGAAAGTCTGTCTTAAAAGTTAGATAATCTGTCAGGTTGAGGCACAAGCGCGACACTTTTTCGAGTGTCGCGTTTTTGCTTATTAAAGGACTCGCGAAGTAGAACCTTACTAAACCTTGTTGAGCTGATTAAAGGAGGCGACAACAGAGTCGTAGTAGCTGCGCGACACGGGGATACGCTTGATGGTCTCGTCATCGAGAGTGATAAAGTGAAGTCGGCGATCCTCCTCCAAGAAGCGAATCTTGTCGATATTGACGATGTAGGAGCGGTGGCAACGCACCATACGCGTACCCATAAGACTCTCCTCGACACTGCGAGTCTTACAACGCAACATATAAGAGGCTATCTTGTCGTTATGCTTATAGTGAACCTTGATATAGTTATCCTCGGACTCCATATAGTACAGAGCATCGATATCGATAGTCAGACGCAGTGTGCCACTATTATCGTACAAATGAATCATCTTAGGCGAGGGTGTAGGCAGCGAAGGGCGCGATTCAACAACGGCACGCAACTCATGCTCGCGGCTACTCTTTAATATGCGGTAATCCTCACGAAGTCTCTGCAACTGATACTGTGTAGCTTCAAGCTCCTCACACTTAGTACGATACGCCGCATAAAACGAAACCAAACCGTTGGGTATAGCCAAAATCAGGGTCACACACATCACGGCACGTGTTGCAATCTCGGGAAGAGTGACCCCATCGACAGGAAAGACCAAGACGGTAATCAGCGTATATAACAGTGCAATAAGCAGATTCTCACCCATCAACCACCAGACATATGTCACTGTTGTAAGATTTAATCTATCCTGAATTGCATACATCAACGAACGGCTACACACAAGTATTACAACGGCCAAGACGTAGAAGAGGATAGTGAAACTGAAACGCAACATATCATCCATACTAAACCATACCGCAAGCGAGAATGGCTGATATATAAGCATAAAGCCTACAGAAAATAGAACGATAAAGGCGATTACGGCCGATATATACCTTCGAGATACGAGAAATTTAGGTATTTCGAGATGTTTTTTCATTTCTCTATATTATTTATTTTGGCTACAAAAATACAAAAAAGATAATTTTGCACAAATCTTTTACCTTATATTTTGTAATTTTACCACAAAATAAACGTTTTTACCACAAAATGCGTGCGCGTACACCTATACTGAATATCTTTGCGACGTTTAATTGAAACAAGGCAAGACCTTTGTTCGTAAAATAGGGTTATAAGTTGCACAGCACAACTAAGCAATGTAGCGATTTTGACAAAGATAATTTAATTAACAAGTATATTTCGAATGAAGATTATTGGAACAGGCTCGGCGCACCCCAAGTGTGCAGTAAGCAACGAGATGCTTGAGAAATTCCTTGAAACAACCGACGAGTGGATTACCGAACGAACGGGTATCAAGGAGCGTTGTGTTATTTCATCCGAGAAGCTCGAAGATATGGCTACCGAGGCGGCTAACAAAGCTCTCGAAGATGCCGGACTCACAGCGGCCGACATCGATTTCCTAATATGCTCAAATGTGGTAAACGAGTATGTGACACCGGCAATGAGTTGTATTATTCAGGGTAAGATAGGAGCAAAATGCCCCACGGTAGATATTAACGCTGCATGTGCAGGTTTTATCTATGCGATGGATATTGCCGAGGATAAGCTTCGTTGCAAGAAGGCCAAGAACATCCTTATCGTATGTGCCGAGGAGCCCTCGCGCATGGTGAGTTGGCAGAACCGTAGCACATGTGTACTCTTTGGCGATGGTGCCGGTGCAGCAGTTGTTACCGAGGGTGACGAACTCAAAGCGATACGTCTTACCACCGAGTCGATGACCGACGTTCTGTATTATCAGCGTCGCTTGGAGCCTACGCCCTACATCGACAAGGAGGAGAACTTCGAGCCTCTGGTGATGCGTGGCCGCGAGGTATTTAAGCACGCCGTATCCAACTCTAACAAGGATATCAAAATATTGCTCGAAGAGTGCGGATTGACACCCGAGGACATTAAATACTACGTCTTGCATCAGGCCAATAGACGTATCATAGACTCGATCCGCAACTTCCTCGGTGTCGAGGAGGAGCGTGTACCCCACAATGTGGAGCGTTACGGCAATATATCGTCGGCAGCACTACCCGCGCTTCTCGACGAGCTCAACCGCGGAGGCAAGCTGCACAAGGGCGATAAACTTGTGTTCAGTGCTTTTGGAGCGGGCTTTACCACCGGAGCGTGTGTTATCGAGTGGGCAAAATAAAGAAAACCAACCAGCTAAACTAAATAGGAAACATTTACCGATAGTCCCTTGGCGGGGTATCGACAAAAAATAGAGAAACAGAAGATGGAACAGAGAGTAGTCATCACCGGTATCGGTGCAATTACCCCTGTGGGTAATCATATCGAAGAGACGTGGAAAAACCTTGTAGAGGGTAACTGCGGTATCGATTTTATCAAGGGCTTCGACGAGTACAACCTCCCCGTGAAGGTTGCAGGCCAGATTAAGAATTTCGATCAGTCGGAGTATGAGCTAAACGCCGGCTTGGCACGTCGCAGCGACCGTTTCTGCGTCTATGCTATGGCCGCAGCTTCCGACGCAATGAAGGATGCCGGTTTGAAGAGTGGCGAGAATATCGAGGCGGAGCGACTTGGCGTATATATCGGCTCTGGTATCGGAGGTATGGATACCTTTGTAAACCAGACTAAGGTCTTGTTGGAGGAGGGTGTAGGTCGTATCTCTCCCTTCTTTGTGCCAATGATGATCTCGAATATCGCCTCGGGCAATGTGGCTATATCGCACAACGCGCAGGGTGTATGTCTGCCCGTGGTTACAGCGTGTGCAACGAGTACAAATGCAGCGGGCGAGGCTTACCGCGCCATTAAGCATGGTTATGCCGACGCTATCATCACAGGTGGTGCCGAGGCTTCGGTACACCCCTTGGCTATCGGTGGCTTTGCCAACAGCAAGGCTCTATCACGCTCGGAGGACCCCTTGCAGGCGTCACTACCCTTCTCGGCCGACCGTCACGGTTTTGTGATTGCCGAGGGTGCAGGTATGATGATTTTCGAGTCGTTGGAGAATGCTCTCAAACGTGGTGCTAAGATATATGCCGAGGTTGTAGGTTATGGCAATAGCTGCGACGCACACCACTTCACAGCACCCCGCCCCGATGGTGTTCCTGCATCACGCGCCATTAAGCAGGCGTTGGATGAGGCTCAGTTCGACCCAGATAAGGATCTCCTCTACATCAACGCACACGGCACAGGTACTCCCCTCAACGATGTGGCCGAGACAAAGGCCATCAAGCTCGCTATGGGTGAGGAGGCTGCTCGCAAGGCAAAGATTACATCTACAAAGTCTATCACGGGTCATATGCTCGGTGCTACGGGTGCTGTTGAGCTCATTGCCTCGGCACTATCGCTACACCACGGCGTGGTAACACCCACGATAGGTCTTACAAACCCCGACCCCGAGTGTGACTTGGACTACACACCGCTCAAAGCTTGCAAGGCTGATCTCACGGTGGCAATATCAAACTCTCTCGGCTTCGGTGGTCACAACGCATGTGTTGCACTGCGCAAATGGGATGGTAAATAGAGCTGAAACAAACGAAAAACAGTTAATAATATGAAACTTTTAGCAGGTAAGGTAGCACTCGTTACGGGTGCAGGACGTGGCATCGGCAAGGCTATTGCTCTTCGCTATGCCGAGGCGGGTGCAGATGTGGCATTCACCGATTTGGCTATCAACGAGGCAGTCGAGGCCACGGTAAAGGAGCTTGAAGCTATGGGTGTCAAGGCTAAGGCCTACGCCTCGAATGCTGCAAACTTCGACGAAACACACGAGGTAGTGAAGCAGGTTGTCGAGGACTTCGGCCGTATCGATATCTTGGTAAACAACGCCGGTATCACCAAGGATGGCCTTATGATGCGTATGTCGGAGCAGCAGTGGGATGCTGTTATCAACGTTAATCTCAAGTCGGCATTCAACTTCATCCACGCCGTAACTCCAATCATGGCAAAGCAGCGCAGCGGCTCTATTATCAACATGTCGTCGGTAGTTGGCGTTAGTGGCAATGCCGGCCAGTGCAACTACTCGGCGTCGAAAGCGGGTATGATTGGTTTGGCTAAGTCTATCGCCAAGGAGATGGGTCCTCGTGGTATTCGAGCTAACTGCATCGCCCCGGGCTTTATCATTACCGAGATGACCAACCAACTGTCGCAGGAGATTAAGGATCAGTGGGCAGCTCAGATTCCTCTGCGTCGTGGCGGTACTCCCGAGGATGTTGCCAACGTTGCTCTCTTCCTCGCCAGCGACCTCTCGTCATATGTCAGCGGTCAGGTTATCCACTGTTGCGGTGCGATGAACTGCTAATAGAATCTATGGTGTAAAACAATAGGCCAACCGATATTTTTTATCAGTTGGCCTATTTTTTAGGCTCTATTTTGGAAAATAATTACTATCTTTGAGTGTTTTATGGAGATTTTATACACTTACCGAGATATATGGTCGATAAAACGTAAGGTATGTTGATGAGATAATAAGATAAATAGATTATATAGTGATGAACAACAAGTACAAATTGCCAAAAGATGGTGGGTTAGTCAAGGAGTCTGCGCCGAAGGATATTGTACATCGCTACGAGCGTATCCCGACTAAGGTTTTCGAGAGTGAGTATCATGGCGTACACTATGTTGCCGACATGATTTGTCGATTGGTGCGTGCACATGGCGACAACGCCTCGGCACGCGATATATACGAGGAGCTGCCACCCTTCGTACTGGGTCTTACGACAGGTCGCACACCCTTAGGCCTCTACCGCGAGTTGGTAAAGCGTTATAAGGAGGGCAAGGTATCGTTCCGCAATGTCGCTGTATTCTCGCTCGACGAGTTCTACCCTATTCGCAAGGAGGAGCAGCAGAGTCGTAACTATCGTATCCACGACGAATTCCTCAAACATATCGACATCCTACCCGAGAATATCCATATTCCTGACGGCTCGATTCCCGAGAGCCGTATATCGGAGTATTGTGCCGAGTACGAAAAGTCGATACGCAAAATCGACCTTATGATAATCGGCATGGGCGAGCAGGGCCAGATAGGCTTCAATGAGCCCGGCTCGTATGTTAAGTCGCCGACACGCCTTGTCGAGCTCTCGCACAACTCGCGAAAGATACAGTCGAGCCAATTCTTCGGCTTGGAGAATACCCCAAAGATGGCGATAACCATGGGCCTGGGTACGGTGATGCGTGCCGACCGCATAGTTCTCATGGCGTGGGGCGAGGAGAAGGCCGGCGTTGTACAGCAGGTTGTCGAGGGTGAGATAACCGATATGGTGCCGGCAAGCCACCTTCAGGAGCACCGCTCAATCGAGGTTATCATCGACGAAAATGCTGCTGAGATGCTCACTCGCGAGAAGACTCCATGGCTTGTAGGCCCATGCGACTGGACACCCAAGTTTGTCCGCAAGGCTGTGGTTTGGCTCTGCGAGAAGGTCAATAAGCCAATTTTGAAACTCACATACCAAGACTATCTCGAAAACTCGCTCGGCGAGCTACTCGAGAAGTGTGGCACATACGACAAGATAAATATCAGAGTATTCAACGACTTGCAGCATACCATTACCGGCTGGCCCGGCGGTAAGCCCAATGCCGACGAC
>JAZNDK010000006.1:0-25496 GCA_045588005.1 Alistipes sp.
CCTCGGTCTGATTTACGTGACGGTTCTCGGATGGGCCGGCATGGTGCTTGGTTTGTAGTTCGCAACACCTATCTTTGGTGGTGCGTCGCTCGATCAGATTAACGACTACACGGCCCAGGCGGATATTCCTCACTGTGCCCGTACTTACCTCTACGACGGAGGTACAGGCGAGCGTTTCGATCAGCCGGCTACCGTAGGTGTTATCTACATGCTCAAACTCGGTCACATGATCGACGATAAGATGCATGCCCGTTCTATCGGTCCCTACTCACTCATCACACAGCAGCCTCTTGGCGGTAAGGCCCAGTTTGGTGGTCAGCGTTTCGGTGAGATGGAGGTATGGGCTTTGGAGGGCTTCGGTGCAGCCAACATCCTGCAAGAGATTCTGACTATCAAGTCGGATGATGTTGTAGGCCGAGCGAAGGCTTACGAGGCTATTGTCAAGGGCGATAATCTGCCACGCCCGGGTGTACCCGAGGCTATGAACGTGCTTTTGCACGAGTTGCGCGGCTTGGCATTGTCGGTTAAGTTGGAGTAAGAGGCTCATAGAAGCTAAAAATGCGGATTTATAACTAAGAGACTACTATTATGTCATTTAATAGAGATAACAATAAGATGAGCAGCTTCAGCCGTATCTCGATTGGTCTTGCCTCACCCGAGGAGATTCGTGCACAGTCGAGTGGCGAGGTGCTCAAACCCGAAACCATCAACTACCGCACCTACAAGCCCGAGCGCGACGGTTTGTTCTGTGAGCGTATCTTCGGTCCTGTGAAGGATTATGAGTGCCACTGCGGTAAGTATAAGCGTATTCGCTACAAGGGTATCGTCTGCGATCGATGCGGTGTAGAGGTTACCGAGAAGAAGGTGCGTCGTGAGCGCATGGGACATATCTCGTTGGTAGTTCCCGTTGTGCACATCTGGTACTTCCGCTCGTTGCCCTCGAAGATTGGCTATCTTCTCGGCATTCCGTCGAAGAAGTTGGAGTCGATCATCTACTACGAGCGTTACGTTGTAATCAACGCCGGTAAGGCTGCCGAGCATGGTATCGAGCGTTTGCAGATTCTCTCGGAGAAGGAGTATCTTGATACTTTGGCACTTCTTCCCAAGGGTAATCAGGCGTTGGATAACGACGATCCGGACAAGTTCGTAGCCGAGATGGGTGGCGAGGCAATCCTCACACTCCTGAAGCAGGTTGATCTTGATTCGATGTCTTACTCGTTGCGCGACAGAGCCTCTAAGGAGACATCGCAGCAGCGTAAGACCGAGGCGTTGAAGTGCTTGAATGTCATCGAGTCGTTCCGTGCCTCGAATGGCAAGAACCGCCCCGAGTGGATGGTTCTTACCGATATTCCTGTCATTCCGGCTGAGTTACGCCCCTTGGTGCCGCTGGATGGTCGTCGTTTTGCTACGTCAGACCTCAACGATTTGTATCGTCGAGTGATCATCCGTAACAACCGCTTGAAGCGTCTTATCGAGATTGAGGCCCCCGAGGTTATTCTTCGTAACGAGAAGCGTATGTTGCAGGAGGCTGTCGATTCACTCTTCGACAACTCACGCAAGAGCAACGCTGTGAAGAACGAGTCTAACCGCCCGCTCAAGTCGCTCTCGGACTCGTTGAAGGGTAAGCAGGGTCGTTTCCGTCAGAACTTGCTCGGTAAGCGTGTCGATTACTCGGCTCGTTCGGTAATCGTCGTAGGTCCCGAGTTGAAGATGCACGAGATGGGTATTCCCAAGGATATGGCAGCCGAGCTCTACAAGCCGTTTGTCATTCGTAAGCTTATCGAGCGTGGTATCGTAAAGACGGTTAAGTCGGCAAAGAAGATTATCGATAGAAAGGACCCCGTTATTTGGGGTATCTTGGAGAATGTCATCAAGGGTCACCCCGTATTGATGAACCGTGCTCCGACCCTTCACCGTCTCGGTATTCAGGCCTTCCAGCCCAAGCTTATCGAGGGTAAGGCAATGCAGCTCCACCCGCTCTCATGTACAGCGTTTAACGCCGACTTCGATGGTGACCAGATGGCTGTTCACTTGCCTTTGGGCAATGCCGCTTTCTTGGAGGCTCAGCTTCTTATGCTCGGTTCGCACAACGTGCTTAACCCCGCGAATGGTGCACCTATCACCGTGCCTTCGCAGGATATGGTCCTCGGTCTGTACTACATCACTAAGCCGCGCCCAGGTGTTAAGGGTACGGGCTTGAAGTTCTACGGTCCGGAGGAGGCTATCATTGCCTACAACGAGAAGCGTGCTGACTTGCACGCCGTTGTACAGTGCCGTGTGCGCGACCTTGACGAGCAGGGTAACGAGATATTCGTGTTGAAGGAGACAACCATTGGTCGTATCCTCTTCAACCAGAATGTTCCTGCTGAGGTGGGCTACATCAACGAGGTGCTTACCAAGCGTTCGTTGCGCGATATTATCGCCGTTGTGATGAAGAAGGCGGGTGCCGATAAGGTTGCCAAGTTCTTGGATGATATCAAGAATATGGGTTACCGCATGGCCTTCCAGGGTGGTCTGTCGTTTAACCTCGATGCCGTTGTTATCCCCGATGTTAAGCAGCAGCTTATCGACGAGGGTTACGCTTCGGCCGATGCGGTTATCGACGACTACAACATGGGTCTTATCACCAACAATGAGCGATACAACCAGATTGTCGATATTTGGACAAACATCAACAATAAGCTCACTAATCAGGTTATCAACACCTTGAAGAACGATCAGGATGGTTTTAACCCTGTATATATGATGCTTGACTCGGGAGCCCGTGGTTCTAAGGAGCAGATTCGTCAGCTTTCTGGTATGCGTGGTCTTATGGCTAAGCCTCAGAAGTCGGGTGTCGAGGGTGGTCAGCAGGTTATCGAGAACCCCATCTTGTCGAACTTTAAGGAGGGTCTTTCGGTGTTGGAGTACTTCATTTCGACGCACGGTGCTCGTAAGGGTCTTGCCGATACGGCGTTGAAGACGGCCGATGCCGGTTACTTGACACGTCGTTTGGTGGATGTGGCACAGGATGTTATCATCAACGAGGAGGATTGCGGCACGTTGCGTGGTTTGACAGCTACGGCTATCAAGCGTAACGAGGATGTCGTTCAGACGTTGTACGACCGCATCCTTGGCCGTACGGCACTCAACGATGTTATCGACCCCACGACGGGTGATATTCTCTGCCGTGCAGGCGAGGAGATTACCGAGGAGATTGCCGAGGCTATCGACAAGTCGCCGTTGGAGTCTGTTGAGATTCGTTCGGTGCTCACTTGCGAGGCACGTCGCGGTGTATGTGCGAAGTGTTATGGTCGCAACCTCGCTACGGCACGCATGGTGCAGAAGGGTGAGGTTGTAGGTGTCATCGCCGCACAGTCTATCGGTGAGCCCGGTACGCAGCTTACACTTCGTACCTTCCACGTCGGTGGTGTTGCGGGTGGCTCTACGGTTGAGACAAATGTTGTTTCGAAGTATGAGGGTCGCCTTGAAATTGATGACTTGCGCACGATTAAGGGTAAGAATGCTGCGGGCGAGGCTATCGATATTGTCATGTCGCGTCAGTCGGAGTTCCGCATCGTTGATCCCAAGACCGAGATTACGCTCTATACCCACGCTTTGCCCTACGGTGCTACCCTCTTTATGAAGGATGGCGCAGAGGTTAAGAAGGGTGATTTGATTTGCGAGTGGGATCCCTACAACGCTGTTATCATCGCCGAGTCGGAGGGTAAGATTGTCTATGAGAGCATTCTCGAGGGTGTCACCTACCGTGAGGAGCGCGATGAGCAGACCGGTCTTTCGGAGCGTGTGGTTATCGAGTCTAAGGATAAGACCAAGAACCCCGTCATCAAGATTGTGAACAAGGATGGCGACGAGATTAAGGCTTACAACTTGCCCGTTGCGGCGCATATCATGGTTAAGAACAACGCCAAGATTCATGCCGGCGATATTCTTATCAAGATTCCTCGTGCCGTAGGTAAGACTGGTGGCGATATCACCGGTGGTCTTCCGCGTGTTACCGAGCTCTTCGAGGCTCGTAACCCCTCTAACCCCGCTATTGTATCGGAGATTGACGGTGAGGTAGCATTCGGCAAGATTAAGCGTGGTAATCGTGAGATTATCATCACCTCGAAGGATGGCGACCAGAAGAAGTACCTCGTACCTCTGTCACGTCAGATCATCGTACAGGAGAACGACTATGTTCGTGCCGGTATGGCTCTGTCGGATGGTGCTATCACGCCGAGCGACATCTTGCGTATCCTCGGTCCTACCAAGGTTCAGGAGTATATCGTGAACGAGGTGCAGGAGGTTTACCGTATGCAGGGTGTGAAGATCAACGACAAGCACTTTGAGGTTATCGTACGCCAGATGATGTCGAAGGTACAGATCGAGGATCCGGGTGATACTCGCTTCTTCGAGGATCAGGTTGTCGATAAGTGGGAGTTTATGGATGCTAACGACGAGCTTTACGATAAGGTTGTTGTTACAGCTTCGGGCGACTCTCAGAATGTGCAGCCCGGTCAGATTATCTCGATGCGTAAGCTTAGGGATGAGAATTCGGCATTGAAGCGTCGCGATTTGGCTCTCGTTGAGGTGCGTCCTATCGTTCCTGCAACCTCTAATCAGGTGCTTCAGGGTATTACGCGTGCTGCATTGCAGACGTCGAGCTTTATCTCGGCTGCGTCGTTCCAGGAGACCACAAAGGTTCTTAACGAGGCAGCTATCCAGGCTAAGACCGATGACTTGGTAAATCTTAAGGAGAATGTCATCACGGGTAATCCTATCCCGGGTGGTACAGGTCTAAGAGATTACGACGATTTGGTTGTAGGCTTGAAGTCGGAGCTTGGTATGTAATCTAAGCAAATTTGGGATGGCTAAAATGATTTTTAGTCATCCCAATTTTTTTTTTGTTTCTATTATTTGGGGAGGGATGTGTGCGCGTAGCGTGCAGCGCGTTACAACCCGCGACGCTTTACGAGCCATGCCAAGCCGCTATATAGCATATCTATCGCGGGGCGCAGGGCGTGGGGGAGGGCGTTGATAAGGCGCAGGTAGCGTAGTCGGCGACGGTTGCGCTCGCTATATGAGAAGGCGGCGATAGCGTGACGGGCATCATCTGTGCCTCCGCGTATGCTCTGCGTGATAGCCTTGCCAATGCCCACGCGGGCGATATACTCGTTCAGCGTGTCGCTATTTGTGGGGTTGCATAGCTCGGCAATAGAGTGTGACGAAACCTCGCCACGGTATATCGCTGCCGAGCGGTTATCGGCCGAGCGCGAGTAGCGCACAAGGCTCATTGTCGAGAAGCAGAACTTAGCACCCTCCTGCATAAGGCGTATCCACAGCCACTGATCCTCGCCTATACGCATACCCTCGGGGAAGCCTCCGACGGCGAGTACTGACCGACGGCGCAGCGTAGCCGTAGAGGGGATTATAGGGTAGCGGTGGCGCAGTGCCTCCGTAGCAGGGTCGATATAACCATCGGTGGTGGGCACGGCGGCAGCAGTGCGGTGGCTGCCATCTACAATGTCGAAGGCCGTGGAGTAGGCTTCGGCATCGGGGTAGTACTCGATAAGACGACATATCTCGGCAATATAGCCCGAGAGCCAGCAGTCGTCGGCATCGAGCAGGGCGACGTACTCTCCCGTAGCCTCGCTAATGCCGTGGTTGCGGGCTGCACTAACACCGCTATTAGGCTGGCTGATAAGGCGTATGCCGATGTCGGGGTAACGCCTCACAACGCTGCGCACGACATCTGCCGAGCCATCCGTCGAGCCATCATCCACGACGATAATCTCTCCCGCCATAAGACTCTGGTCGATGACCGATTGCAGGGCGCGTTCCACCTCCGAGGCCTTATTATAGAGCGGTATAACCACAGATATCGAGCGCGACAGCTCGGTGGAAAACCTGTCGCCGAAGTTGAGTACCTCGGGTGCGTGGTTGAGCTGCAGCTCCTCGGGTAGCCACTTTTGAATGTTGCCATAGTGGTTGCGCAGGTAGCTCTCTAAGTTGCGGGGTGCTGGTAGCACCATGCCGGCAAAGGGAAGTATATCGGGGTTTTCGACATCTAAGCGCGGTATCATATCCTTGGGCATGCGCACAATGTTATAGCGCGAGGCCGAGGTGTTGTTATATCGCATAAGTTCGCGGTTCAGGCGCCGATAGATGCGCTCCTTGCTCATCAACGAGCTTACAAGGCGCAGTGCGGCACACGACACGAGGCTCTTGGGGAGTATAACGCCATTATTCGGGCGGCCGAACCATGGCCATAGCCACACGCTCTTAGCCGTGAAGCAGTTTACCCAAAATTTCACTCTTTGGCGTTGTCTGCGCTCGGCTCCCGCATTATCGGGGATAAGGTCGTAGGGGAAGATGTCGATATATATGCCGTCGGCAATATCGAGCCCCACCCACTCGCTCTCCACGAAGCGAGTGTCGCGCTTACGCACCTTGGCAAAGTAGAAGGGCGTGTCTGGCTCGGTGGTAAACTCTTGAAGAGTGTAATCCTCGCCTAAGAGGGCGGGGGCTTCGCTAAGGAAACGCTCGTAGTTGGGGCGTGTCATGCCCAGATCTATGTCGTCATCCCACGGCACTATACCCTCGAAGAAGTGAGCACCTATGGCTGTACCTCCCTGTATGAAGTAGGGTATCGAGGCAATCTCGCAGACGCGCACAACCTCGCCGAGAACATCGAGTAGCTCGGCATGGAGTCGTCGGAGTATGTCGTTATTGTACTTCATATAAGCACAAAATTATAAAATTTTTACGATATAATACCTATTCAAGGCTCTTGTGAACCGAAAATTTGGGTTTATTTCAAAAAAATATCTCTTATCGTTTTCGTGCCACGCTAAATTGTGTAACTTTGTCGCTGAATTATAAGAGACTGAGCCTATGAGTAGAGTATTACGAATTTTTGCAATGCTGATTCTTGCCCTAAATTTTGTTGTGGGTTGTGAGAATGAGGGTGATCCGACACAAACACCTGTGATAAATGTCGATAGAGCAACGGTCGATGTTATTGGTCAGGGAGGAAAGTGTATTGTGGGATATAGCGTCGAAAATGGTCGTCGTGGAGTCCTGCCTACCTACACGGTTGATGTGGATTGGATTACGGATGTGGCAATCGAGAGTAATATGATAAGCTTTATGGTCGCTCCGAGTGATGTGCTCGAGGAGCGCATGGGCCGTATTACGCTTAGCTACGAGGGGGCGCAGAGCACTCGCTCGATAATGATTGTGCAGTCGAAGATGTTGCTTGATAAGTTCACAATATCTATCGACGAGGTTACTTACCACTCGTGCGTTGTAACATACACACCTAAGGATAACGAAATCCTCTACATCGCAAATATCATCGACAAAGAGTATTTCAACCAGTCGGGAATATCTACCGAGGAGGCCTTTGTCTCTACCGAGTTGGACTACTATATCTCGGTGGCGGAGGGCTATGGCCGCACCCTTGAAGAGTTAATACCCGCAGCAAATCTTGGTGGCAAGGGCCCCATCACACGTACCTTTGACGGTATGCAGCCCGGTGGCACATACGTTGTATATTGCTATGGAATATCGGTTACGGGCAATTCGTACGAGATTACCGTTCCGGTACACTACGAGTTGGTAACACTGCCTATGCCTACGATGTATGAGGTAGATTTCGAGGCGGAGATAAGCTTCAATACCAGCTATATGGCAACCATCTCGATTGATCCGCTCGACTGGGATGGGTACTACTATATTCAGATTGCTCCCGACACCTCGATATACTATGTCGAGAAGGGCGAGGCTCCTGCAGAGCATCTTATCCGAGGTATGGGAAACACGTTCTATAAGCAGGCACGTAGCTTTATGGCTCAGGGAAATACGGCAGAGAACTACCTTGATAGAATGTGTTATAAGGGGTTGCGTGATATAAATGTGCAGCTCGAAGCCGGAAATCGATATATGCTTATCCTCTTTGCAGTAGCTGCCGAGGATGGCTCTGTGCCTGTGATGCGCTCGATGCCCGAGTTCTTCTACTTCACAACGAGGTAGTCTCGAATATTGACCCTCAAAACCGTTATGAGCGGGCTCGCTAAATAGATTTTGGTTGGCCCGCTTTTGTATTGCCCATATTTTTCATACCTTTGTCGCATGGAACGACATATCGATATCAACGACTATAACTACGAGCTTTCAGACGAGCGCATTGCAAAATTCCCACTTGCGGAGCGTTCATCGTCTAAGCTGCTCATATACGACAATGGCTCTATTACGGAGAGTCGTTTTCATTCTATTGCAGATCATCTGCCCGCTGCGGCAACACTTGTCTTTAACAACACGCGTGTTGTTCGTGCGCGTATCGTGATGCACAAGGAGTCGGGTGCGCGTATCGAGGTATTCTGTCTCGAACCGCACGCTCCGGCCGACTATGAGCGAGCCTTTGCCCAGCGTGGCGAAAGCGAGTGGAGCTGTATTGTGGGCAATCTCAAAAAGTGGAAGGAGGGCGAGATAGGTATCGATTTTGAGTACCGAGGCGAGCCTCATACGCTGCGTGCCGAGATTGTTGAGCGTGGCACAAGAGAGCATATTGTGCGTATGCGCTGGTCGGCAGATTGTTCGTTTGGCGAACTATTGGAGGAGTTGGGACGCATACCCATCCCACCATACCTAAATCGCGAGAGCGAAGAGATAGACAATACGCGCTATCAGACCGTCTATGCTCGTTACGAGGGCTCGGTGGCAGCCCCCACAGCAGGGTTGCACTTCACCCCCGAGCTTATAGAGTCGATGTGCAGTCGAGGTTTTAGCTTCGAGGAGGTTACCCTGCATGTTGGAGCTGGTACATTCCTCCCGGTCAAGGATGATGATGCGGCGCAGCATCCGATGCATACCGAACACTTCGCGGTGACGCTCGCAACCGTCGAGCATCTTGCGGCAAATATCGATAGGATTGTAGCCGTGGGCACAACGTCGGTGCGCACGTTGGAGTCGCTCACGGCTCTTGCTTGGCGTATTCTGAAGTCTGGTGCTCCTGCGGTGGAGCGTGTCATCGGCCAGTGGGAGTTGTACGACATCCCCGCCGAGTTTACAGGCCGCGAGGCTCTGGTTACGCTTGCCGACTATATGCGCATGAATGGCTTGGAGCAGATTAAGGCGGCGACGCAGATAATGATTACACCGCTCGGCTACCGCTTCCGTGTGGTGCGCTACATAGTAACAAACTTCCATCAACCCAAATCGACACTGCTACTTCTTGTCGGAGCATATGTTGGAGAGGATTGGCATAAGATATACGATTATGCTTTGTCGCACGATTTCCGTTTTTTGAGCTATGGCGACTCGTCGCTACTCAAAGTAGATAGGTAGTAATTGGAGTAAAAAGGAACAAAAAATATTATCTATTTTGTAAATTGTCGCTAAGACATCTGTCTGAGCGACAATTTTTATTTCGAAAGTTGTATATTTGCGAACTTTTTTGAATCGATAAATATACAAAAGTTATGAAATCACTTAAATTTGGCGACCTCATTGCTGCTCGGCCCATCATTCAGGGCGGTATGGGTATCGGTATATCGCTCTCGGGCCTTGCCTCGCCGTGGCGAATGAAGGGGGGTATAGGCGTAATATCGTCGGCAGGCCTCGGTTTGATATATAGCCATCTCTCGAAGAATGTAGCTGAGGCTGCCATTCTTGGCCTTTAAGGGCAGGTTGGACCGTGGCTACGCCTTTGCGGGGGCTAATGCTTGGCGAACCGAGAAGATAGAGTCGGTAAAGAGCCTTATGCAGACGCTTGTCGCAGAATACGAGTCTATTGTAGCCCGTATCAAGGATTAGTTCGTTATCTCTTGATTGAAGAGCGGTAGATGGGAAGAATGTCGAAAAGACGCAGCGTTCGATATCTGTCGCTCTCCTTAATCTTCCATAGTGTCAGCCCAAAGAGCGAGTAGTGGCGCACGGTAATTGATCGGTGGCGCGTAGAGAGCTCTATGCCGCGAGTAGTCATATAATCGACCATGGCGCGGTGGGCAGCATACTTCTGTGCCTGCTTGGCGGCTGTCTGGCGAGACTTTACCGTAGAACTCGGGTTGAGAACATAGTTGTACGATACGCCCGAGACGGTAACTAACAGACCACTCTCGCATATGGCGCGTGTTACAAACATAACATCCTCATACTGAACACCCTCGGCAAAGCGTAGCGAGAGACGTTCGAGCATGTCGCGGCGGTATAACTTATTCACGGGGTGAAAGTCGGGCGGACAATTACATAGTCGGAGCTTCGTGGCGCAGTCGTCGGTCGTAATTTCACTGTCGAACGAGGCTATGATACGATTGAGAGAGGTTTTCTGCTTGATAATACCGCAGAGGGCTATATCTGCATCGGTGCGTTTTGCTGCTGCATAGAGCCTCTCGAAGTAGTCTAAGGGGATGTAGTCGTCGCTATCAATCATGCCTATATACTCGCCTCGGGCAATAGCCATGGCGGCGTTGCGGGCCTTGCCCTGACAACCATTACTCTGATGTATGACGCGTATGCGTGAGTCGCGTTCGGCCCACTTGTCGAGCACGGCTCCGGAGTTGTCGGTCGAGCCATCATCGACGCATATTATCTCAATATCGGATAGAGTCTGACCCACAACACTCTCCAAGCAGCGCGAAAGGAGTGCGGCGGTGTTATATACGGGGATTACGACAGATACCTTCACATCCATACGCCCCTATCTTAGAACCATACGGAGTATCGCCTCGGCACACTTCTCGGGCTCCTCGTAGAAGCCCATGTGTCCCGACTCTTCGAGCCACACTACCTCGGCCTCGGGGTGCTTGGCGGCAAGCTCCTCGGCGACCTCGTTGGAGATGTAGTAGTCGTGGCGACCGAAGATTAGCATGTGGGGAATAGGCGTGTTGCGCAGTAGCTCGTCGCGATCTTTGCGCTCGATCATGCCACCAAGGATGGCGATAACACCCTCATCCTCAGTTATGAGAATGAGCTCTTCGAGGTCGGCAATGTAGTCGGCAAAACGTCGGGCGTTGTGAGGCGCGAAGCCGGCATGTGGTACAAGACGTGCCATTGTATTCTTCTTGCCGGCCTTGATAAGCTCTATCTCGCGGCGGCGACGGTTGCACTTCTCCTCGGGGTCGGCCGTAGTCGTAGAGCTGAGTAAAACCACAGATTCGAGCCTCTCGGCATAGGCCTCACACATCGCCAGTGCTACATATCCACCCATGGAGTGGCCCACGACCGAGTATCGCTCGATACCGAGGGCCGCCATAGCGTCGGCTACGCAGCGAGCAAGGAACTCCATGGAGTGTACCTCGCCCACAATGGTCGATATGCCGTGACCCGGCAGATCAAGGGTCACAACACGCACTTTGTCGCGTAGCAGGGGTACAAAGTCATCCCACACAAGCATCGATGCAAGGTAGCCGTGTAGGAGCACAACACATCTCTCGCCACGCTCGGTATCGCAGATGTGCATCGGGACATCGCCCGCCATGATAAATTTCTCGACCATAGTAACTATTGTTTTGTGTTACAATGTTAGTAATTTTCGCAATAAAAAGCAAGAGTATTGCCTAAAATTTGCTCTTTGTGGGGTTGTAATTTTGCAGCCCCCGAAATTATTTGTATCTTTGACCGTTACTATGCGTTGTCATCTGCGACGGTTGCAGATGTGTAGAGTGTAGCTTTCGAGACTATATGTCATACTTCGAGATTATAAAGTGCCACGGCTCAGGCAACGACTTTATCCTTGTAGATACTATCGGCTGCGAGGCAGCACGAGGTATCAACCGCGAGCTCTTTGCACGTGTGGCGTGCGATAGGGCGAGGGGTATAGGTGGCGACGGTGTGCTCTTTGTCGAGCGTAATGCTCAGGGCGATGTGGTGATGGATATGCTCAATCCCGACGGAACGCATGCCGAGATGTGTGGTAATGGCATCCGTTGTGTTGTGCGCATAGCAACAGATAGAGGGTACATCCGCAGTGAAAAGGTGCTCTCGGGAGGGCGTAGCTATAAGGTGCGCACGGCAGAGCCTCTCGCCGAGGGTGTTATGACCTTTGCTGTGGATATACCGCTTAGACTCCGCTCGGATGATTTTCCGTTTATTGGCGAGGGAGAGAACTGCGTGGGTGAGCCTATCTCGGAGCTCGATGCGTCGCTCAGATTTACCGCTTTAAGCCCGGGAAACCCCCATGTAGTGGCCGCTGTGGAGAGTATCGACATGGAGCTGTTGCGCATGCTTGGCGAGCGAGTGAAACATATCAAGGATGTATTCCCCAACGGGGTAAATGTCTCGCTATACGAGAGACTTTCGCCAACAGAGATATTTGTAGCTACCTATGAGCGTGGTGCAGGTATTACGCTCTCGTGCGGTACGGCGATGACCTCATCGGCTACGGCAGCCATGCTCCTCGGTCTTGTTCGGGAGGGCGAGCGTGTAGGCGTGCGCAACCGTGGTGGTAAGGTCTATTGTACTGCACGTATCGAGAACGGAGAGCCTATAACCACTCTCGAAGGTAATGCAACGATTGAGTGGCAAGGTCGAGCGCGGATGTGCGGCGAGGAGCTCAGTTTCGAGGTCGATATGCACACCGGCGAGGCCGAGAGTTGGAGCCGTTTCGTGGCTCAATTAGCGAGATAAACAACTATTATGAGATGAGGCGTATTAGGCGGATATATACTCTCTGGCTGATTCTTGTCGCACTTCTTGCGGCGGGATGTAATGTCACGAAGTCGCTGCCCGAGGGTAGCTACCTGCTCTCAAAGGTGGATATCAAGTCGGATCGCAGCGTGCCTCGCGAGGAGCGAATCACAAACGATAAGGATAACCTCGATAACTACGTCAAGCAATCTCCCAACCGTCGATTTTTTGGATTTAACCTATATGTTTGGTTCTATCAGCATGCTAATCCAAAGAAGAATAACGGGTGGAACAAATTCAAACGAAAGATTGGCGAAGAGCCTGTCCTTTTAGACGATGCACAGACATACAGATCGGTGCAGAACCTCAAGAACTATCTCGATATACAAGGTTATTTCGACTCGGAGGTTGTATGTAGTGTAGATACCACAAGCCGCCGCCGTCGTGCCGAGGTTACATATACTCTGCGGCAGGGCGAGCCTACACGCATTACCAATATAAGCTACGACTTCCGCGATAGTTCGTTGCGCCCCATAATCCTTGCTGATACAGCCAAGAGCCTCGTACATCGTGGCGAGGTGCTCAATCTCAATACCCTTGACGAGGAGCGCAAGCGTATCACGGCAAACCTCAACAATCGAGGCTATTTCGACTTTACGGTAAATAATATCTCCTACGAGGTAGATACAACGCGTGGTAGGCTTAGTGCCGATGTTACGATGATTGTGCGACCGACGCTTGTGGGTTACGACGAGCGTGGTGTTGCCGAGTGGAAGGATAACGGCATATATCGCTTACGAAATATTAACGTCTATCCGACGTATGACCCCATGTTGCGTTCGACCTCGGGTTTTAAGAGCGATGCAGTCGTAGATACTACATCCTATTTCGGTCTTAACATTATCCGCGATATAAGCTCTACACCACAACTGCGCAATGCCGTGCTGCGCCGTACAATACCTCTCTATCCGAGCTATGTATATAACGCCGAGCAGGTTGAACATACCTACTCCGAGCTTATGTCGCTCGGCTTCTTCCGCAACGCAAAGATAAACTTTGAGCATGTGCCAAGCGACGGAGAACACTATGTCTCGTTTCTTAGTGACGAAGAGGAGGGTAGAGGCATCCTTAATACGCGCGAGGAGCTCCTCGACTGTAACATCTACTGCACTCCGGCCTTGAAGCAGAGCATGAATGTCGAGGTTGAGGCCTCGACAACATCGACATTCTATGGATTGGCCGTGACGGCGGGATATGCCAATACAAATGCCTTCCGAGGTGCCGAGGCCTTCGATATATCGGCACGCTTCGGCTTTGAGTATATGTATGCCCCCGATGCCGAGAAGCGTAGTGCTCAGGAGGTGGGCCTCACGGCAGGTCTATCGTTTCCACGATTCTTAGTCCCCTTCCGCACAAATCCGGGAGATAAGGTGTCGCAGCCGCGCACACGTCTTGAGCTATCGTTCGACTACCAAAACCGACCATACTATCGTCGTAACCTCTCCACGGCGCGTTGGGCTTATAGCTGGAAGCAGGCGGAGAGTTCGTCGTTTGTGCTACGACCGATAGATATCAACTGGATCGATGTGAAGAGTGTAGATGAAACCTTCTTGGAGGATATCGACAACGAGTATCTGCGTACCAGCTTCGAGTCGCAGCTAAATGCCGGCCTATCGTTCTCGTATAGCTACAACAATCAGCGTAAAAACATTGGTCGCAACTCTACTGTTGTGCGTGCCAATTTTGAGAGCTCGGGTAACCTGATACATGGCCTCGAAACACTCTTCTCGCACCCTGCCGAGGGAAAGAACTACTACGAGATTCTCGGCATTCGCTATTCGCAATATGTGCGAGCAGAGCTTAACCTCAGCCATAATATCAATCTCGGACATAAGATGGCGTTGGCAGGTCGTCTCTTTGGTGGTGTGGGTGTGACGTATGGTAATTCGGCGGGCCGCTCGATACCCTTCGATAGAATGTTCTATTGTGGTGGAGCTAACTCGATGCGTGGCTGGGCCCCCCGAACCCTCGGTCCGGGAAATAGACTTGCGATAGAGAATGTCGTATATCCCTCGCAGGTGGGCGATGTTCGCTTGGAGGCCAACCTCGAGATGCGTTTCCCGATATGGTGGATATTTCATGGTGCGGTCTTCTGCGATGTGGGTAATGTGTGGTATCTGCGCGACACGGAGGATAGTAGCCCCGAGGAGGTCTTCCACTTCAAGGATTTCTATAAGCAGTTGGGCTTCAATACGGGTGTCGGTCTTCGTATTGATATTACTTTCGTTGTCATCCGCTTGGACCTTGGTTTGCAGCTTCATAACCCCGGTATGCCCGATGGCGAGCGGTGGATAAAAGATCTCAAATGGTCTAACATGGCTCTTAATTTCGCTGTGGGTTATCCTTTCTAATGGTTGTGGTGGAGAGCTTACTCTCGGAAAAGCGAAAAAAAAAGAGCTGGCGAGAACAACATAACAAAAAAGTTATTATATTTGCACTCCGAAATGAGGACTACTCATCAGGAGAGGTGCCGGAGTGGTCGATCGGGCCGCACTCGAAATGCGGTGAACGGGCAACTGTTCCGGGGGTTCGAATCCCTCCCTCTCCGCAAACGAAACGAAGCAAGAAGGTGTCGATACTCGACACCTTTTGTTTTTTATGCCTGCGGCATAAGCTCGCTTATAGACGTAGGCATGGAAAACAAAGTGGTTGATTTATCAACTTATTGCGAAGTGCAGTTTGTAAGGGCCTCCGCGGCGAGCGGAAGGGAAAGGCGTTAAGCGAAGCAGCCCATAGGGCTGCGAAGTAGCCAATCCCTCCCTCTCCGCAGAAAACGTAGGAGCAGACAACTTAAAAAGTTGTCTGTTTTTTTTTGTGCCTATACCTAAGTAAACGCCCACTTTGAGTTGTGCAAAAATATGATTGTTTGCTACGAAATTACTCATCTGCATCTATAAATCGCTGATATTCCATTAGTTATAAATGTTTTCCGTCTATTAAAAATGTTGTATCTATAACTCGTTGATTTACAGCATGTTGAAAAATCGCTACTTTTAGGTTTTTCAATGCGCTGATTGTCAGGAGTTTGTGAGTGGGCTCGCGGAAAAACTTAGGGTCGAAAAATTTTGATATCGGTGCTTTCGGGTCTAATTTTGCATCAAGAAACAATCACAATTTTCTAAAATCACACTGTTATTATGAAGAAGATTTTTTGTATGGTAGCCCTATTGGCAGCGATGGTTGCGGCAACGAGTTGCGACCCGGAGGATAGAGACGATGTTGTTTGGGATGTGCCCAAGATTTCGTTTGATGAGGATCAGATGACACTCCCTCGTGAGGGCGGCGAGTTTTACATTCCGGTAAGCTCTACGGGTGTCGATTTTGCGGAGTTATTGCCCAAGAGTAATTGGGTAACAGATGAGAATGGCGATCTTATCCCTATTGATGAGTGGATTGATATTGTCAAGGTTATAAACGAGTATGATGCTGAGGCTACGCGTGCGTTGCCTATGTGGGAGTCTGCAATTCTTGTCAGAGTTCAGCCAAACGATACCGGCTATGTTCGCCAAGCGACGCTCAGTGCTAAGAGTTTCACGGTAAACGATACGATTATCATCTATCAGTCTGCCGAGTAGGTGCTCGACTTTGGCTATTAAGCTGAGGCCTCTTGTGTTGCGAAGATTGGGGAGATTGGGTCTATCTTAATCTCTCCAATCTTCCTATTCTTTTCTTTTCGGTTAGACCCTTTTTACAATAAATAGTGTGTCGCTTATACCATTATTGTAATATTATTTCGTATATTTGTTGTCGAATGTAGTGTTGCCTTCACCCACCGTATCGTTTATCTGTAATTCATGCACTCTATGAAACATCTTACGTCACACATGCTATCCATTGTCGCTCTTTTTGCGATTGCGGTCATCTGTATCTGTTGCGATGCTAACGAGTATGTTAATAATTATACGCCTCCCGCAAATGACCCTACGCCAGAGCCTACTGAGCCTTTTGAACTTGCGCAGCCCGAGCAGATTATCATGTACGAGGCCAACCCTCGACTATATGGTAAGAGCAGTTGTCTGAACAATTTAAGACTGCATTTGGGCGATATCAAGGCGTTGGGGGTAAACACCCTATGGTTGATGCCCATCTGCGAGTGTGGCCTTGTTAAGAGCATAGGCTCGCCCTACTGTATCAAGAACTATACAAAGGTTGAGCCGACATACGGCACTCTTGATGATCTTAGAGCGTTGGTTAATAAGGCTCACAGTATGGGTATAGCTGTTATCATCGACTGGGTGGCAAATCACACATCGTGGGATAACCCATGGCTCGAGAATAAAGAGTGGTATTCGCGGGATAGTGCAGGTAACGTTATCCCACCTGCGGGTACTAATTGGACAGATGTTGCCGACCTTAACTTCGAAAATAGTGATATGCGTCGTGCGATGATAGATGCGATGAAGTATTGGGTGGTGGAGGCCGATATCGATGGCTACCGTTGCGATGCTGCCGATTGGGTGCCTGCCGATTTCTGGGCTGAGGCTATTGCCGAGTTGCGCACATCGTTCCCCGACAAGGAGTTGCTTATGCTTGCCGAGGGTGGCGAGCAGAGTAATTTTAGTGCAGGATTCGATATGAACTACGCTTGGAGCTACTACGATGCTTTGGAGTCGGTGTTCAAGGGTCAGCCGGCCGATAAGGTGTTCAAGACCCATGCCCAGGAGTATGCATCGATTCCCGAAGGGGCTGTCAAGTTGCGTTTCACAACCAATCACGACAAGACGGCGTATAATGGCACTCCTATAAAGATATATGGTGGCCGCGAGGGTTCGCTTGCTGCGCTTGCCGTTACTACGTATATGGGTGGGGCAACGATGCTCTACGGTAGTCAGGAGGCGGCACAGGAGGCGGCACTGAGCTTTATGAATTACTACGACTACAATTGGCAGAATGATATAGCCTATACGTCAGCGGTTAGGCGTCTCCTATCGATTCGTAAGGACAATGATTCTTTATTTGCCTATGGCACTATCGACGACTACTCGACAGTAGATGCTGTGATGTTTCGTCGTCTGCTCGATGCTTCCGAGGCTTTGGTTGTCGTCAATGTGCGTAATAGGGTGATTGAGGTGGCACTCCCGACTAACTATGTCGGAAAGATGATGACCGATACTGCCTCGAAGGAGAGCTATGAGCTACCCGAGACGATGTCGCTGGGCGCATATGAGTATCGAGTGCTGATTAAGTGATGTAGAGAGTGTGATGCGGTCTGCATAGGTGTTGGATGCTTGCATCTCTATCAACTATGCAGTGGCGTTGTATAGGCCGTAGGGTTGTGTGCTGCACTACGCCCCCCCTCCCATTGAAGCCCGTAATGGGTCTGCGCACCAAACAAAAAAGCCACTCGTCTGAGTGGCTTAATCGTTTGTGGGAGCAAAGGGATTGGCTACTTCGCAGCCCTGTGGGCTGCTCCGCTTAACGCCTTTCCCTTCCGCTCGCCGCGGAGGCCCTTACAAACTACACTTCGCAAGAAGTTGATAAATCAACCACTTTGTTTTCCATGCCTACGTCTATAAGCAAGCTTATGCCGCAGGCATAAAAAACAAAAGGTGTCGAGTAATCGACACCTTCTTGCTTCGTTTCGTTTGTGGGAGCAAAGGGATTCGAACCCCTGACCCTCTGCTTGTAAGGCAGATGCTCTGAACCAGCTGAGCTATGCTCCCGATTTGTAAGGCTTGGGACTGCAAAGGTAGATATTATTTTTTAATCTGCAAATTTTTCGATAAGTTTTTTAAGAGTCTTGTCATCTTTTTCAAGAAGCTCGACCGCGTCGTCTGCTTATCTGTAGGGTCTCCCCAACTTGCAGCTTATCGTTTGCTACCTCTTTTTGTGCATCCCTCGCACTTTGCGCCTGAACAAGGACTTGAACCTAGGACCCCATGATTAACAGTCATGTGCTCTAACCAACTGAGCTATTCAGGCATTGTTAAAGAACGTTATCTTTCGATTGCGGTGCAAAGGTAAGGCAATTTTTTTATTCTGCAAACTTTTTGTGAAAAATTTTTCAAAAAAAGTTACTATTACCATATCTCTAAACTATTATAGCTATCTTTGTATTATGATTAACCACACAAAAATAGGGTATATCCTCCTTCTGCTCTTCGCGCTACTAAGCTGCAATATCGCCGTGGCGCAGCAGCGCAGCAACCTCGTTTTTCTTAACACCGAGGCCGACTATGGCCATGTGGCTGAGGATGGAGGGGGTGTCGAATGTCAGTTTTTAGCGGTAAATAGCGGTTGCGACACAATCTATATCCGCGAGGTGGTGGCAACGTGTGGATGTACCACACCGCGGTATGCTCAGCGCGAGGTGTCTCCGTCGGATACACTGAGGCTGAGCGTAGGCTTCGACCCTATGAATCGCCCGGGACGTATCGATAAGAGCATATACGTTGGGGTATCCGATAGCGACCAGCCCATAAAATTGTCGTTGGTGGGCTATGTATTGCCACGCGAGAAGAGTGTCGAGGAACTCTATCCCTTCGATATGGGTGGTGGGCTTAGGTTGCGCAGTAACTTCCATGCCTTTGGTTATGTGGAGCATGGCAAGAGTGTGGAGGAGCGTATAGGTTATGTCAATACCTCGGATAGCGATGTAGTAGTCTCCTTATCCTCGGAGCTACTCTCTGGTGCTCTTGTCGTTGAGTATCCCGAGCGGATTGCTTCGGGCGAGTCGGGCGATATAGTTTTGAGGTATGAGCTCTTGTCGGATAGCAATGTATATGGGGTTTTGGAAGATAGATTTAGCGTTGTTGTCGATGGTCAGGCTGCGCCTTACGCTTTCAGCTGTCAGGCTGTAGCGGTAGATAATTTCGACTTGCAGGATGATATTTCTGCTCCGAGAGCAGATATTTCAAAAAAAATCATTAAATTTGGGGAGGTAAATAGCCATAATGCCGTTTTGGAACACTCCGTAGAGCTTATCAATGTGGGGGCTTCGCCGCTTATTCTGCGTGCTACGGCCTCGACAGAAGGTGCTGTGAGTGTTGTTGCGGATGACGCTCTCGCGATAGAGGCGGGTGGTAGCCAAACGATTGTCGTGCGTCTGGATGCTCGGCTTATTGAGGATGGCGACAACCCCTTTGTGGCGCGTATTATGCTGATTACCAATGACCCTATACGGCCGATGTTGAGCCTGAGGGTAAATGCTCTGCCCGCGTGGCGAGAGGAGTGAGTAACACAATATATAACTCAATAAGAAACTAAAAACTCAAAGAAATGTTTAAGATTGTCGAAAAACGCAAGTTGGCCGAGAACATCTACGAGATGAAGATTGCGGCCGAGCGTGTAGCACGCGCTGCTCTGCCCGGGCAGTTTGTCATCGTGCGCGTGAGCGAGGGTGGCGAGCGTGTGCCTCTGACCATTGCCGACTACGATGTCGAGGCCGGCACGGTGACTATCGTTACTCAGACCATAGGTCTATCTACTCGCAAGATATGCGCTTTGGAGCAAGGTGACTCGTTGGCCGATTTTGCCGGCCCGCTTGGTCGCCCCTCGGAGTTTGTACATATGCCCGAGGAGGAGCTTCGCAAGATGAAGTATCTCTTCGTAGCAGGTGGCGTGGGTACAGCCCCTGTATATCCGCAGGTTAAGTGGCTTAAGCAGCATGGTGTAGAGTGCGATGTGATTATTGGTGCTAAGAGCAAGAGCATGCTTATCTATATTGACGAGATGTCGAAGGTGGGTAACGTGCATATCGCAACCGACGATGGCTCGGCAGGATACCATGGCTTGGTGACGGGTCTGGCTAAGGAGTTAGTCGAGGTTGAGGGTCGCAAGTACGACGAGTGCGTATGTATCGGTCCTATGATTATGATGAAGTTCCTCACGCTCACCACAAAGCCTTGGGGCTTGAAGACCACCGTATCGCTCAACGCCCTGATGGTCGATGGTACGGGTATGTGTGGTGCATGTCGTGTGTCGGTGGGTGGCAAGACCCTCTTCACATGTGTTGATGGCCCCGAGTTCGATGGCCACGCAGTAGATTTCGACGAGGCCATACGCCGTCAGTCGATGTACCGCAATCAAGAGAGAACAGCAGTAGATAATCACGAACATAATTGCAAGTGTTATGGCGAATAAGATACCACGCGTACCTGTACGCGAACAAGATCCGTTGGTGCGTGCCACCAATTTTGAAGAGGTGTGCTACGGTTACAATCTCGAGGAGGCATCGCTCGAGGCTACGCGCTGCCTAAATTGTAAGAATCCGCGATGCGTGGCTGCCTGCCCCGTAAATATCCATATCCCCGACTTTATCAAGTGTATCGTTGATGGCAACCTGCGCGGTGCTGCCGACACTATCCACTTGGATAGCTCGCTACCCTCGATATGTGGCCGTGTATGTCC
This sequence comes from Alistipes sp., assembly GCA_045588005.1. Taxonomy (GTDB): domain Bacteria; phylum Bacteroidota; class Bacteroidia; order Bacteroidales; family Rikenellaceae; genus Alistipes. Next base: position 21,019 of record JAZNDK010000006.1, read on the forward strand.
TCAGGAGTCGCAGTGCGAGGGTTCGTGTGTCTTGGGTATCAAGGGCGAGCCTGTTGCTATTGGTAAGTTGGAGCGTTTCGTTGGCGACTGGGCTTTGGAGCACGCCGACGAGGTTGTAGCTCCCGCTATTGAGCCTAATGGCCACCGTGTAGCTGTTGTTGGTAGCGGCCCTGCTGGTTTGGCCTGTGCCAGCGACTTGGCAAAGCTCGGCTACAAGGTCGATGTCTTCGAGGCGTTGCATAAGCTTGGTGGTGTGTTGTCGTACGGTATTCCCGAGTTCCGTCTGCCTAAGGATAGGGTAGTAGCACGCGAGATTGCCGAGGTTAAGAAGCTTGGCGTTAAGTTCGAGACCGATGTTATCGTAGGTCGCACGCTCACTATCGACACGATGCTTGACGAGGAGGGCTACGACGCCGTCTTTGTAGGTTCGGGAGCCGGCCTACCCCGCTTTATGGGTATCGAGGGCGAGAACCTCAATGGCGTATTGTCGGCCAACGAGTTCCTCACACGAGTAAATCTCATGGGTGCATGGAATCCCGAGAAGTCGGATACTCCGGTATATGTAGGCCGCAAGGTTGTTGTTGTAGGTGGTGGTAATGTGGCTATGGATGCTGTGCGTACCGCTAAGCGTCTTGGTGCCGAGGCTGTTATCGTCTATCGTCGTGGCGAGGCTGAGCTTCCTGCACGTAAGGAGGAGGTTCACCACGCTAAGGAGGAGGGTATCGAGTTTAGAATGCTTACCAACCCGACTAAGATTCTCGGTACGGATGATGGCTGGGTGCGCGGCATCAACTGTGTGGAGATGGAGCTTGGCGAGCCCGATGCAAGTGGCCGTCGCTCACCGCAGGAGAAGGCTGGTTCGGACTTTACCATCGATTGCGATGTTGTAATCATGGCTCTTGGAACATCGCCTAACCCGCTTATCGCATCAACTACCGGAGGACTGAACATCAACCGTCGCGGCTGTATCGAGGCTGATGAGGCGGGTGTCACCTCGCGTGAGGGTGTCTTTGCCGGTGGCGATGCTGTGACAGGTGCTGCTACCGTTATCTTGGCTATGGGTGCAGGCCGCAAGGCAGCAAAGGCTATCGACGAATATATTCGCAGTAAGAAGTAGGGGGCTTACTGAGTTACCCCTCATCTTTTTATTCAACCTTATAACAGAGGTGGAGGTGGCTAATTATCTTTTTAGTCACCTCCACACTTTTTTATGCTACGCTCTGTTGTGCAGCACGAAGCTCTATGCCTCCTCCGCGGAACTCGATGTGTAGCTCCTCTCCCTCGCAGCTGCCGCGCTCTACGATGAGCTGGGCTAAGGGTGTCTCCACAAGCTCGGCGATGAGTCGTTTGAGGGCGCGTGCTCCGTAGCGAGTGTCGTAGCTACGGCGTGCAAGGTGTCGCTTGGCCCGCTCCGATATTGAGAGTCTGCCGCCTATGAGTTGGAATCGGCGACGTAGCTCCTCAATCTCTATATCTACTATACGCTCTATATCCGTGAGCGAGAGATGGTCAAAGATCACGACCTCGTCGATGCGGTTCATGAGCTCGGGCGAGAATAGTCCCTCAACAGCACGCATGTAGGAGCTTTTGCTCTTCTCGTTTCGTGTTGTGGAGGGTAGGCGGTAGCCTACTCTGTTCTCTGAGGCTCTCGCCGAGCCACTATTCGACGTGAGGATGATTATCGAGTGGCGAAAATCGGCATCACGCCCCATACCATCCGTAAGACGCCCCTCGTCGCCTATCTGTAGAAGTAGGTTGAAAATGTCGGGGTGGGCCTTCTCTATCTCGTCGAATAGTATTACGCTATGAGGGTTACGCCTAATGGGCTCGGTGAGCTCTCCACCCTCGCCATAACCTACAAAGCCCGGCGGCGAGCCGATAAGTCGCGATATGGTGTGTGCCTCGCGGTACTCCGACATATTGAGCCTGATGAGGCTCATACGCCTATCATCTATCCACTCGGCGAGTTTTGTCGCTAAGCGAGTCTTGCCCACACCTGTAGGTCCGACAAAGAGGAAGATTCCCCACGGGCGGTGCTCATCGCCAAGACCCGAGCGAGAACGTATTATTGCGCGTGATAGAGCCCCGATAGCCTCTCGTTGTCCTATAATACCCTCTTGTAGGTAGTCGCGTAGTCGGCCGAGACGGCTGCGCTCGCTCTCGCCGATGCGTGTGGTGGGTATTCCGGTTATCTCGTGTACGACACGCTCGATATCGCCTCGGGTAACTATCATGTTTGGCTCGTTTGTTACGCCGCGCTCGATTTGCAGGCGGGCTCCCGCCTCGTCGATAAGGTCGATAGCCTTGTCGGGCAGGTGGCGCGAGGTGATATATCTGCTCGACAGCCGTACGGCAGCCTCCAATGCCTCGTCGCTATATGTTACGCCGTGGTGCTCGCCATAGTGCATTGCAAGGCGGTGCAGTATCTCAAGTGTGCGCTCCTCGCTCATGGATGTCACCTTCACAGGTTGGAAACGTCGCTCCAACGCGGCATCGCGCTCGATGCTTGGGCGATACTCCTCGGGTGTTGTCGCCCCGATTACAAGTATTGTGCCGCGAGCAAGGGCGGGTTTGAGGATATTGCTTAGGTCGAGTGTCCCCTGCGTAGCACCTGCGCCTACGACGCTATGTATCTCGTCGATAAAGAGTATGACGTTGCGCTCGCGCTCCAATGAAGCGATAAGCTCGCTTGCTCGCTCCTCAAACTCGCCCCGAAACTTAGTGCCCGCAACAAGCGCGGCAAGGTCGAGGGTGTAGAGCTCCTTGTCGGCAATGTGCCGAGGAACACGACCCTCGACCATGCGCAGGGCGAGTCCCTCGACTATTGCGCTCTTGCCGACACCGGCCTCTCCGATAAGCATAGGGTTACACTTCCGGCGTCGCGAGAGTATCTGCACAACGCGCTCGATCTCTTCGTCGCGGCCTATGACGGGGTCAATCTCGTTGTGTCGCGCCCGAGTAGTCAGGTTTTGACCATATTTCTCGATAAGCGAACTCTTTTCGCTTTTATTTCTTATAGGTGCAACGTGCAGTTGAGGGGTGCTGCCTATCGAGCTATCTTCGCCCGTGAGGCGAGCCATGGCGCAAAGTATATCTTCGGCATTTATGCCATACTCCATAAGACGGCGTGACGTTGCTGTTGTGCCATCTGCCGCTGCTATATATAATATATGTATGGTCGAGATATTACGTGCCTCGATACTTCGGCGCAGGAAGTCGCACAGCGAGCTATAGTAGCTCTCGGGCGTGGTACTCTCTGTAATAGGCTTTGTTGCACAATCCCTCAGAATGTTGCGCACGAGCGACTCTATCTGCCACTCCTGCATGAGTGTCGATAGTGTGCGGTGGGCCATCGTTGCATCATCCGTGAGGATAACCGTCATCAGCCTATCCTTGTATGAGCTACGCTCGCCACGAGCATTAAGCTCGGCCGTTATGCGCGAAACCATTTCAAGGAGTGTCTTCGAAATATTACTCTTCATCATAACTCTATAATTAACCATTTTACTCGCCTAAATAACGAAATAAAATAAGCTATATTGTATATTGGCCAAGTAATATCGCGGAGATTGCTATGGATAGAAGAGGTGCGAATAAAATAGTAGGGGTCGGCTAATAGCGATTTAGCCAACCCCAGACTATTTAACGAGTGTTACCTCGTTGGTCTCGTTCTCGATTACTTGTTCTCGAGCTGAGCCTTCAACTCTGCCAAACCGGCGATATCGCCGAGAGTGGTCTTCTCAACCGAAGCGTTGATCTTCTTAACAGTGCTCTTAGTAGCATCTGCAGCTGCACGACGCTCTGCCTTCTCTGCATCGGCAGCAGCACGCTTAGCCTCCTCGAAGATGCGGCTGTGAGACAATGTGATGCGCTTAGTAGCCTTAGAGAACTCCAAAACCTTGAACTCGGCCTTGTCGCCAGCCTTCAAAGTTGTGCCATCCTCCTTAACGAGGTGACGTGCGGGGCAGAAGCCCTCGATGTTCTCGCCAAGTGATACGAGTGCACCCTTCTCGGTAAGCTCGGTTACAGTACCCTCGTGGATGCTATCTACGCTGTACTGGCTCTCGAAGCCGTTCCAGGGGTTCTCCTCGAGCTGCTTGTGGCCGAGTGAGAGACGACGGTTCTCCTTGTTGATCTCAAGAACTACAACCTCGAGCTCAGCACCAATCTGAGTGAACTCGCTGGGGTGCTTAACCTTCTTAGTCCAGCTGAGGTCTGAGATGTGTACAAGACCCTCGATACCATCCTCAATCTCTACGAATACGCCGAAGTTAGAGAAGTTGCGAACACGAGCTGTGCAGCGTGTACCTGCAGGATACTTCTTCTCGATCTCGGCCCAAGGATCTGGAGTGAGCTGCTTGATACCGAGAGACATCTTACGCTCCTCGCGGTCCAAAGTAAGGAGTACTGCCTCGATCTCGTCGCCTACCTTCATAAACTCCTGAGCCGAACGCAATGGCTGGCTCCAAGACATCTCT
>JAZNDK010000007.1:0-18349 GCA_045588005.1 Alistipes sp.
TCGTGCCGACATCGACGCCCTACCCATAAACGAGCTTAACGACATAGCGTTTAAGTCGGAGAATAAGGGAATTATGCACGCCTGCGGCCACGATATGCACGCCGCTGTGCTCTTTGGCGTACTGCAGGAGTTTGCCCCCAACCGCAACTTCGAGGGTACGCTCTTTGGCATCTTCCAGCCCGGCGAGGAGCTTAACCCGGGAGGTGCATCGCTCGTACTTGCCGAAGAGCCCTTCGAGGGCTACAATGTGGCCGCCGTGATTGGGCAACATGTTGATTCGCGCCTCGAAGTTGGCGAGGTAGGCATCTGCCCGGGCGAGTTTATGGCCGCTAACGACGAGCTACGCCTCTATGTCCGGGGGCGCGGAGGCCACGCAGCACGTCGTGGCGATATTGACGACAGCGTAACAGCGATGTGCGATATGGTGCAACGTACCACCTCGCTCAATGCTCCGAAATGTGTGGTTTCGGTGGGTCGTATCATAGCCGACGGAGCTACTAATGTGATACCCGACACGGTATCAGCCGAGGGTACGATACGCACCTTTGATGAGGAGGAGCGCGAGAGGCTACACTCGCTCATACGCAGTAATGCCCGTGCTATCGAGGAGCGTTATGGTGTGAGTGTCGAGGTGGATATCAACCGCGGCTACCCAAGCGTAGTAAACGACGTAATGCTATCCTTCGAGGCGATGATTATCACTACGGATGAGGGTGTTACGGTTCGCGAGTTAGAGCCTATACCCATGGCCGAGGATTTCGGTTACTACACACGTCGCTACCCTTCGCTATTCTACCGACTCGGAGTTGGCAGAGCAGCGGGAGGGTCACACACCGCCACTTTCCTGCCCGACGAGCAGGCTTTGGAGGTGGGTCGCAGAGTGATGCAGCGCATGGCACTGCACATCCTCAACAAATAAAATTGAAAGAAGAGAATGGCTAAAAGGAAGAATAAAAGAGGTAACAATCGCGACGAACGAGGCTCGTTCATCGTCAATATGTTTCGCGAGTTTCCCGACACGAAGTTCTCGCTCAAACATCTCGCCGCAGCCTCGGGAGGTGCCGATAGAGATGGCCGCACGATGACCTTTGCCATCGTAAGACAACTTATCGAGGATGGATATGTCGAGGAGGTGTCGCGCAGCAAGTATCGTCTATCTCGTCGAGCACTACCTCGCTACGAGGGTGTGGTGGCAAGTGCAACACCTTCGGCACTCTATGTTCATGTCGAGGAGTTGGAGAGCGATATCTATGTATCGCGCCGCAATGGTGGCGGAGCGTTGGATGGCGATAGTGTTGTCGTTGTTGTGGCGCGTCGCTCGCGCAGTGGCGAGCTCGAAGGCACTGTTACTGCCGTTACGGAGCGTAGCCGTCGCCCATATGTCGGTGTTGCCGAAGTTACCTCAAACTCGATATTTGTCACGGCCGACAACCGTCGCATCGGCTGCGATATATATATGCCGCGCAGGCTATATCCTAAGGTCGAGAGCGGCGATAAGGTCGCCGTGCGCGTGGTGGATTGGCCCGAGGGCGAGCGACTCCCCCATGGAGAGCTTGTCGAGAGGTTGGGCCGTGCCGGAGATAACGATACCGAGATGCACGCCATACTCGCCGAGTTCGACCTACCCTACCACTTCGAGCGAGAGGTTACGGCTGAGGCTGAGCTCATACCTGCCGACATCAGCAACGAGGAGGTCGCCCACCGTCGCGATATGCGCGACCGAATCACTTTTACCATAGACCCCGCCGACGCTAAGGATTTCGACGATGCACTCTCGATAACACCTCTTGGTGAGGGGCTGTGGGAGGTTGGCGTTCACATTGCCGACGTTACGCACTATGTACGCCCGGGCTCGCTTATCGACGACGAGGCTCAGCAACGTGCTACATCGGTATATCTTGTTGATAGGACAGTGCCCATGCTCCCCGAGAAGCTATGCAACGAGCTCTGCTCGCTGCGCCCACACGAGGATAAGCTATCCTTCTCGGCGGTATTTACACTTAACAACGATGCCGAGATTATCGACGAGTGGTTTGGTCGCTCGGTGATACACTCCGACCGCCGCTTCACATACGACGAGGCTCAGGAGATAATCGAGGGTCGTGGCGAAGAGTTCCGCGAGGAGGTGCTCACACTCAACACCTTAGCCCAACAGCTGCGCAACGAGCGTTTCCGCCATGGGGCTATTGCCTTCGAGCGTGACGAGATACGCTTCCACCTCGACGAGAAGGGTCGCCCGATAGGTGTATATACCAAGGTGCAGCGCGAGGCCAATATGCTTATCGAGGAGTTTATGCTGCTTGCCAACCGCCGCGTTGCAGAGTTCTGCGCCCACCGCATAGCAAATGGCCACAAGATTGCCCGACCAATGGTATATCGTATCCACGACGAGCCCTCGGAGGATAAGTTAGCGCGTTTTCGAGACTTTGCACTCCGTTTCGGGCACTACTTCAAGGCGACAAAGGGTCGTGCCGTGGCCCGCGAGATGAACAAGCTGCTCGGTAAGATTGCCGGCAGCGGCGAGTCCAACGCCATAACTACCCTCGCAGTACGCAGTATGGCTAAGGCGCAATATAGCACCGATAACATTGGTCACTACGGTTTGGCATTCCCCTACTACACACACTTTACATCGCCTATACGCCGCTACCCCGACATGCTCGTACACCGTATCTTAGCCTCGTACCTTGCCGGAGAGAGACGTAGCGACAAGAGTTCGTTGGAGGAGCTAGCAAAGCACTCCACCGAGCGCGAGATTTTGGCCTCGGAGGCGGAGCGTGCAAGCATCAAGTACAAGATGGCGGAGTTCATGCAGGATCGCATCGGCGAGGAGTTCGAGGGTGTAGTTTCGGGATTGGCCGAACGAGGTGTATATGTAGAACTAAACGACACGCATATCGAGGGCATGGCCTTCATGCGCGATATTGGCGAGGAGGATTACTTCTACTACGACGAGGCTCGCTACGAAGTTGTGGGCCGCTCGTCGGGCATACGTCTTACTCTCGGAACACCAGTACGCATACGTGTCAAGGGTGTCGATATGGGTCGCCGTACCCTCGACTTCAAGATTTTGTTAAAGGAGTTTAATAGATAGGCTATGAGCAACATTGACAACTTATTAGAGCGAGCCTTAGAGCGTGAATCTCTCACGCGTGAGGAGGCATACGAGCTCTACGACAACGCCCCAATACAGCTATTAGCCAGCGTTGCCGACACTCTGCGTCGTATGGCAGTTAGGGAGGCAGATGTGGTAACATGGCAGATAGACCGCAACGTAAATATCACAAATGTCTGCAAGTCGGGATGTCGCTTCTGCAACTTCCACTGCAAGCCCCACGAGAAGGAGAAGGCCTACATTACGACAATGGCCGAGTATCGCCAAAAGATCGACGAGGCACTCGCACTCGGGGCTGACCAGCTACTCTTGCAGGGAGGTCTCCATCCGCGCTTGGGCATAGAGTTCTACGAAACCCTCTTCCGACAGCTTAAAGCGGAGTATCCCACGCTGCGCCTCAACGCTTTGGGAGCTCCCGAGGTGACACACATTGCACAGATAAGCTCACTCTCTACGATCGAGGTGCTCCAACGCCTCAAAGATGCTGGATTGGACACGCTCCCAGGTGCGGGAGCCGAGATTCTATCTGACGATGTACGCAAGCGCATTTCGCCCGCCAAGCCATCGGCACGCGACTGGGTGAGGGTTATGCACGAGGCACACAAGCTCGATATACCGACTACGGCGACAATGATGTACGGACATGTCGAGACTCCGCATCAACGCATCGACCACCTTATTACCATCCGCGACCTACAAGCTCTTAAACCTGCATCATCGAGAGGCTTCACAGCCTTTATTCCGTGGGTCTTCTGTCCTACGGGCACGGAGCTCGAGAGAGAGGGCATAGCTCCGCGCTTCTCGCCTACGGAGTATCTGCGTATTATCGCCATGAGCCGAATAATACTCCACAACATAGCCAACATACAGGCTTCGTGGCTCACGGTGGGTAAGGAGGTTGCCGAGATCGCGCTACGTAGTGGAGCTAACGATATGGGATCGATAATGATTGAGGAGAATGTTGTCTCATCGGCAGGGGCTACCACACGCTTCGACCGCGAGGCTATGAAGGCTACTATTCGACGAGCGGGTTTTACCCCAAAGCTACGCAACCAACTCTACGAATATCGTGACGAGGAGGCTATATTTGGTGGTAAATAGCCCAAGACGTGATGATTATGTGGCCCATAATGCCAATTTTGCGAAATTATTTATATCTTTGCACTGTGTGTTAATGAATAACCTAAATGAGATGAAAACAGATTCTATCCTAAACAGTTATGAGGCTCCCAAGCTTCTTTGTATCGAGTGCTGCATCGAGCAGGGCTTTAACATCAGCGATCTTAGCAAGAGCAGCGGCTCGGAAGTACCCGATTTTATCGATGAGAACACCCTCTAAACACCATGAGAATTATGAGAAAGTTTTTTACACTTTTTGCAATTGCCGTCACAACCATAATGGCTGTATCGTGCGAGGAGGATATTCCCCAAAATGAGCCCTCGGCCCACTATGTCGAGATAGCCGTTATTGCCGAGGCCAGCGACGATGATAGCCGCGTGGCTCTCAACGGCAATACGACGACATGGGAGGTTGGCGATAAGCTCAACGTAGCACTTACGAATGCCACCTCTACGAAGTACTATCTCTTTGAGATTCAGAGTGCAGAGGATATCACCGACGATGGCAAGTATGCTCGCTTCACGGGCTCTGTTCCCGCTGGCAGCTACACCAAGGTCGTAGCCCTCTACACCGTGGATAACGCCTCGGGCAGCGTGGTAGTAAATCGCCGCGCCGAGGATAACCTCTTTATGGAGGCTGTCGAGAGCTACCCCGCAGGTGAGGAGCTCACCATCCGCAGCTCTGCTGCCGTGAGCATCCCCATGGAGTTCAGCCTCTTGATGCACAAGATTGACTACACGCTGTCGGTTGCCGCAGGGTGCGATACCGACATCAGCAAGGGTGTAGCTATCGAGATGCTTATCCGCAGCAACGATGCGGAGGTTAAGAGCGTGCAGTGCTACAACTACGACGCTGCGAATGGTGGTTTTAGCGGTGTTGCAGCCTCATCGTCTGCTACGCTTGCCGACTTTACGACGCACAACTTCAACGCTACGGCTACGGCATCGACGCTGGTATTCCCCATGACGACGATTAGCAATGCCGAGCTTACGTTCAACGTCTATGTCGCTGGTCGCAAGGCACATACCATCGTTAAGAATGCCAATAGCATAGCCTTTACGGCAGGTCGCACAACATCGGTAAATCTGCCTCTCAGCGAGGAGAACAAGAGCGTTGCCGAAGTAGAGGAGAGCGGCCCCGCTATCGATGGAGTGGATGCGTATCTTACAAGTATTGTAGATTCTGGCTCTTTATATTGGGGCGGCAATAAGTTTACAGTAACAGGTGAGAATGGAGTCAGCTTTACGCTCGTTGTAAAGGCCGCTAATTCGATGATTGCCGAGGGCACTTACGCTCAGCAATCTTCGACAGCCTATGGTGGTGCAAGCGATAAGTTCGCCATAATGAGTGCGAAAAATATTCCTAATATATCAGCAGGTGCGCCTAATGGCGCTGGCACAATGACCGTGAGCAAGAGTGGAGATGAATATATCATCGACCTTGTTATCAAGCATAACTCTTCATCTGCTCACCTTGCCTTTATCGGTCAGCTGAATGTTGAGAATGGCGGTCATACAGGTGGCGGCAGTAGCGAGGTACCCGACATCACCCTCTCGTCGCTCGTTGTCGATGACTCAAACAGCGCAAACGGATACTACACCTTCTATGGTGAGAGTGCGACGGGCGATGCCATATCATTCAACATCAACAGCAATGGCGCGACAGCAAACAGCATCGCAGCGGCAGCATACGAGCATATCGCAGCGCAGTACTGCAACCTCAATGGCTACTTCAATGCGCAAGAGATAGTGGTGGGCGGCGCAAGCAAGAGCGCGAAGTCGGGCGTACTCTACGTTACGAAGGGCGGTAGCACCCCGACGCTGCATGCCGACATCACGTTCTCTGACGACACCTCACGCCACTTCATCTTCGATGGCGCAATCACCAAGCCTGTGATAGAGGGCGACATAACTATCTCGGCATCGCAAAACTCGATTAAGGGCAATGGCGTGGATAGCGTGACGTTTACAGCTATGCAGGATTCTATCAACGTAACGAATGCTTGTACCTTCTATGTCAATGATACAGCCCTCGGCTCGGCATCGTTCAGCTCGACAGAGCCGGGAACATACACCGTATATGCCAAGAAGGGCACGAAGCGTTCGAACGAGCTCACTATCACCGTTGTGGAGTATGTACCCTCGACATTGACTATCACCGCATCGAAGAGCTCTATTGCGGCCGACGGCAGCGACTCGACAAGTTTCACGGTGAAGGCCGACAGCAGCATTGATGTCACCTCGTCGTGCTCGATATATGTCAATAGCTCGAGGGTGTATAGCTCAACATTTAAGAGCGGTACGGCGGGCGAGTATAGCGTATATGCTACGTATAAGGGTGTTAAGTCGAACACCATAACCATTACGGCTAAGGCCTCGGAGAAGGTTATTCTCTTTGCCGAGGGCGTGTCGTTTAACTCGGGTTGGTACGATGTGAATAAGAAGGCTCAGGGAAATAATGGCGATATCAATATGTGCTGGGCAGCCACTTCGTCGAATATGATTCAGTGGTGGCAGGATCGCTACAAGGAGGCTGGTGGAACACTCCCCGCAGGGTGTCCCGACGGCGTAGGTACTAAGAACTACGACAATTATGGCCCTTATGAGCTTGCCATCATGGAGGTATTCCACTCGGAATGGAACAATGATAAAGGTTGTCATGCTGTAGAGGCAATACCATGGTATTTCGAGGGTGAGAACTATGGAGAAACTGCGTCGGCTGGTTCTCAGGCATATCCTTTGACCGCGGGCGGTTATTGGAAAAATATTTGGAGTAGTATCTATCCCAATCTCTACCACGACTATAACTATATGTTAAATATGTACCACAACCTTTATACAGGCTCATTCTTGGCTTATACAGGTTGGGATGAGGCATGCTCAGAAAGTGGTCCTAAGTATGGAACAGATGCACATTTGGCATTCTCAAATCGTGTTATTGAGTTCTTACAACGTGGTATTACAGAGCTGACTATCTCGTTGAATTCGAGTGGTGGTTTGTCGCATGCTACAACTCTTTGGGGTTGTGAGTACGATAAGACGACGGGCTTGGTAACCCGCATATGGATTACAGACTCTGACGATTTGGAGAGAGAGCCTAAGCAGCAGTTGCTCAACGAGTATGCCGTGAGTACAATAGATGGTAATTATCGTGTTAAGCTTACAGGTAATACCAGATATGGAACGGCGTATGCTAATGAGTTGCAGCCGCTTTCGGGCTATGGCTCGGCAAATAAATAGAGCCCTATTGGCACAAAAATAGTGAGTAGAGCATGCTCGATGCATGCTCTACTCTTTTTATAAATGGTATGGAGCAGATATTTTGTGCTTTTCTAATTTTTTTTAGTAACTTTGCCCCAAATATGAAATAACTAAAAATAGTATAGATATGACAATCGAACTCAGTGAACAGGAACAGTTGCGCCGACAGTCGCTTAAAGCTCTGCGAGAGTTGGGTATCAACCCATATCCGGCAGCACGTTACGAGGTGACGGCTACGGCACGCGAGATTGCCGAGAACTACGACGCCGAGAAGGGCAACTACGCCGAGGTATCTATCGCAGGACGTATCATGAGCCGCCGTATCATGGGCTCGGCATCGTTCTTCGAACTTCAGGACTCAACAGGCCGTATTCAGGTATATATCCGTCGTGACGACATCTGCCCCGAGGGTGACCCTACGCTCTACAACACCGTATTCAAGAAGTTGCTCGATATCGGCGACTTTGTGGGTGTCGAGGGCTTCGCTTTTACCACAAATACGGGCGAGTTGTCGGTACACTGCCGCAAGTTTACGGTACTCTCGAAGTCTGTTCGCCCCCTTCCTGTAGTTAAGCAGAAGGATGGCCAGACCTTCGACGCGCTGACCGACCCCGAGGTGCGCTACCGCCAGCGTTACTTGGACCTCGTGGTTAATCCCCACGTTAAGGATACCTTCGTAAAGCGAGCAAAGATTATGCAGACGATGCGCGACTTCTTCAACGAGAGAGGCTACTTGGAGGTTGAGACCCCCATTTTGCAGCCTATCCCGGGTGGAGCATCGGCACGCCCGTTTATCACCCATCATAACGCTCTCGACATAGACTTCTACATGCGAATAGCGACAGAACTCTATCTAAAACGTCTTATCGTGGGAGGTTTCGAGGGTGTCTATGAGTTTGGCAAGAACTTCCGTAATGAGGGTATGGATCGTACGCACAACCCCGAGTTTACATGCATGGAGATATATGTTGCCTACAAAGACTATATCTGGATGCAGGAGTTCACCGAGCAGATGTTGGAGCGCGTGGCGATGGCTGTAAATGGCACTACCGACGTGGTTATCGATGGTAAGACCATCTCGTTCAAGGCCCCCTTCCGCCGTGTTACGATGACCGACGCTATCCGCGAGAAGACAGGCTATGACATCACAGGCGAGACCGAGGAGCAGCTACGCGAGGCTTGCAAGCGACTCAACGTCGAGATTGACGACACAATGGGTAAGGGCAAGCTTATCGACGCAATATTTGGTCAGTACTGCGAGGAACATCTTGTTCAGCCCACATTCGTTACGGACTACCCTATCGAGATGTCGCCCCTGTGTAAGCGTCACCGCGACAACGAGGAGCTCACAGAGCGTTTCGAGCTCTTCGTAAATGGCAAGGAGCTATGCAACGCCTACTCGGAGCTTAACGACCCCATCGATCAGCTGGAGCGTTTCCAGGAGCAGATGCGTCTCTCGGAGAAGGGCGACGACGAGGCTATGGTTATCGATATGGACTTTGTTCGCGCATTGGAGTATGGTATGCCCTCGTGCTCGGGTATGGGTATCGGCATAGACCGCCTTACAATGTTTATGACGGGCGAGACCTCTATTCAGGATGTTCTCTTCTTCCCCACCATGCGCCCCGAGAAGAAGGTAGTGGCCGACGCCGAGGAGGTATATACCGAAGCCGGTATTCCTGCCGAGTGGGTCGCCGTAGTACAGAAGATGGGTTACATAACATTGGAGGCCTTCGAGAACACCGCAAAGACGGGTGGCATGAAGCTCTTTAACGACCTATGTGGCTTCAACAAGAAGAATAAGCTGGGTCTCGGTACTGCCGAGATTAAGGCGTGGATCGAGAGTCACAAGGAGTAAGACAGGAACAATTAAAACTATAAGATCATGAGAAAGAAGATTGTAGCAGGTAACTGGAAGATGAATACTCTCCCCGCCGAGGGCGTGGAGCTCGCCAAGGGTGTAGCGGCCGGCCGCAAGGATGTATGCGACTGCGTAACGCTCATCGTATGCCCTCCCTTCACACATCTGAGCTCGGTAATCGAGGCCTTGAAGGGCTCGAACGTAGAGGTAGGTGCTCAGGATTGCGCTACCGAGGCTAAGGGAGCTTACACAGGTGAGGTAGCAGCCTCGATGATTGCAGCTCTTGGCTGTAAGTACGTGATTCTCGGTCACTCGGAGCGCAGACAATACTATGGCGAGACATCGGCTACGCTTAACAAGAAGATGGCCGAGGCCTATGCCAACAACCTAACACCTATCTACTGCGTAGGCGAGAACCTCGAAGAGCGAGAGGCAGAGCGTCACTTCGACGTTGTCAAGGCTCAAATCGAGGAGGTGGTATTCAACCTCTCGGAGGAGCAGTTCCGCAACCTCGTAATCGCATACGAGCCTGTATGGGCTATCGGCACAGGTAAGACAGCCTCAGCCGAGCAGGCACAGGAGATTCACTCTTATATCCGCGAGGTATTGCGCTCGAAGTTCGGCGCAGCAGCTGAGGAGTGTCCCATTCTCTATGGTGGCTCATGCAAGCCCTCAAACGCAGGCGAGATATTCGCTAAGGCCGATGTTGATGGCGGTCTTATCGGTGGTGCAGCCCTTAAAGCAGAGGACTTCCTCGCTATTGGCAAGGCCCGCTAAGAGCTGATAGAGAGCCAAACAAGAATCCCGTCCCTCTTACCGAAGGGCGGGATTTCTATTTATAGTTCTGCATCAGTGCCTCGATGGGCACTGATGCAGAAGCAAAGCTAACGATTAGTAGCGCAATGTATAGATATGGCGTAGCGTTGCGATATCACCCTCAACAGTCAAGGGCTGAACCTCGCGACGGATAACCTTACCTGCGGCAGGAGCACCTACCTCCTCGCTCCACAAGCACTCGATAGAGGGCTCTACCGAGCTATCGCTATATACCATCGAACAGCTGAGAGCCGATGCCTCGGGCTGCTTATCGGCTTCAAGTGCGGCATTAAGCTCATCAACATAACCCTTAAGCTCGTTGATATCGCCCGGCGTTACGGGCTTAACAAGTAGGCGACCTACCTGACCCTCATCACCATTAGCATCCAATGCATAGGCAACAGCAGTCTGGTCGATATCCCACTCGGCAACGTAGAAGCTGTAGGGTACATTGAGATTTACCTCCTGCCAATAACCAAGGTAATCCGAGATTACACGCTGATCCGTAAACTCCGAGGCGTTGGTAGCATCACCCTCAGAAATCTGACCGTAGAGAGCCGAAGCACCATCGAAGTTAGAGTGCTTAACAGCTACAATGGGGCGACCCGTGGTAATATCTGCATCACCGAAGATCGATCCATTCTCCTCGTCGCCATTATATACGCCGAGAAGCTCGATAGAGGGCGAAATCTTACCTACGGGTTTTGTCGATGCAATGACATCGCTCTGCACGCAGCGTACGAATTTACCCGTGCGGCCATCGATAAGCAAGACGTAACCGATATAATCTCTCTCGGGATAGAGGTTAGCAATATAGTACTTGCCGTCGCCGTTGCGATAGTAGGCACTACACCTCTCCTCCAAAGCCTCCTGATATGTAAGCGAAGGACTCTGACCCTCCATACACATCTGCATAATCTGCGCAAGAAGGGTGCTCGCCTCGTTCATCACTACCTGAGGATCGAAGCTATCAGCAAAGGCAACACCGGGCTGGTAGTATATCGTAGGATCGCTTGCGCTGATCTCCAAGTAGAAGTCATAAGGACCAACATCGGTACCCTTAAACTCAAACTCAGCAGTGGCGGGATCGCCCTGCTCCGAGGTCATAAACGCAACATATACAGGTGCCGATGTGATAGTGCCCGGATTCGAGTCATACTCGCCGGTCTCCTCGTTAATGAGCTTTCCGTAGTCGGGGTTAAGCTCATAGCTGAATGCCACAACATAGTACTCTGTCTCGGCGATATTAAGCTCGACCTTATTCTCGCCCGTAAGGTCTGTAACGCCCTTCACCGGATCACGATGCTTAAGCTCGGTGTAGTTCTCCCAATAGTAGATCCACTCCAAAACTGCACTGTTAGCAAGGTCAATGGGCTTCGATTTTTTCTTCTGAGCATTGATATAGCCGATGTAGTAGTAGTACTCTGCGTCGGGATTCGAGGGCGTGATACGAATCTCGGCCGAATAGTGGTCGATATTAAATACATCGATATCAAACGAGAGGTCGTTCGCAGCAGCATCGACAGCGTTGTAACGAATCTGCGAAGGAGTAGATGTCACCCACGGAGCACCCTCCTCGTCGATGGTTACAGCAGCAACCATGGCAACATACTTCGTGCGGGGTTTAAGGTTGCTTACGCTAAGAGTCCTTACGCCTGTGTAGTATAGCTCGCGAGCAATCTCCTCATCCGATAGGCCCTCCTCCTTGAGTTTTATATGCTCCGAAGATAGAGCATTCTGGAAGAACTCTTCGGCAGTCCATCCAAATCCACCATCCTCACTTGTATAGTTGGTGAAGGTCTCAACATCGACATTGATAAGATGCCACATCTGCTTCAAATCGCTCGGTGTAACATCTAACGATGCTGTGTTACAATATACATCGGCTCTAATCTCGAATGTACAAGACGACGATGCAGGGGCAGCCTCGGTCTTAAACTTAGCCTTGGCAATATCGGTAGTGAGCGCGTAATTGCTCGCTGCATCAACACCAAAAGCCAAGAGATAGTAGTTAGTTTCGGCAACGAGACCATCAATGGTGGCGTTCTCGACAGCACCACGCACAACCATCTCGGCCAAGACATCGGCAAACACCTTACCCGCATTCTCGCACATAGTCTCTATCTCGGTGTAGATTTTATCTACAATCTCCTCGTCTGTTGCACACTTCTCTACAACAGAGGCAGGATATACAACTACTGCATAGTCAGCCTCTAAATCTGAGGGTGTAGCATTGTAGATAACTTCACCACGTGTTATATCCAACACTTCGAGTACGACGGTCATCTTCTCCTGCGGTGTAGGATCATCAACCGGAGGTGTAGGCGTGGGGTCCTCGCCACACGAGGTAAACGCCATAATAGTCGCAGTCATTAGGGTCATTAACCAACTGAATCGTTTCATAGTAATAAGTTGTTAATTAGTAATTATTTATATCATATCGTATTTCTTATCCTTAGTATCTCCTATGCGCTCTACCTCAGCACTCCTTCTCGGTATAACATCTTTACAATTCTACCTTACCGCCAAAATTAGACCTATCATCTCCCTATGCGGCACTATGCCATGCAGAGATAGATGCACACTTTCCATCACAAATATATATATATTTGTCTAATATGCCAAATTTTTATTCAAATTACATTGTTTTTACCATATATAATTCTTCGCAATAACGCGCGCCTCGGACTACCACCCACAATAAAAGAAGAGGCTGTCGGGATTATACCCAACAGCCTCGTAACACCCTAAGAAGGGTTATTTCGAACCTCAACTATACTATTTGCGAAGATAGAAGGGGCGAACATAGTCGAGCTGCAACATTGCAGGAAGCTCAACCTCGATGCTCTGCTCAACACTCTCCTCCATAGCTGCGGGGAGAGCAACCTCCTGCTTGGGAGTTACGTTAGTGATAACAGGAGCACTGCTCTTTTTAGGCTCACCAACAACTACCGATGCGGGAGCTGCAACACTCTTATCGGCAGCTACAAGGCTATCGTAGAGAGTTTTGAGGTCTGCAATCGTGCCCTTCTCAGTAGCAGTAGGCAAGGTGTATAGACGGCTGATACCACCAGGCATACCCGTAGAGTCGGTAGCATATACCAATGCTGTCTGTACATACTCCCACTCAGCAACGTAGAATGAATATGGAGTAGCTACCTTACAATTGTTCCAGTAGCCCATTGATATAGCCCACAACTCCGTATCGGGGAAAGCGGTAGAATTGGTGCAGTCGTCACCTACCATAGTGGTAAAGAGCGTACGAGCACCCTCGAAGTTGTCATACTTAACAACCGTAATAGCCTTACCCTTAGTTGCAGTAGGCTCGCCAAAGACTGAACCTGCCTCCTCGTCACCCGAGTAGTAGCCTACCAACTCGATAGAGGGCGTTACACTACCCGCAGCAGGTGTAGTAGCCAAGTCGGGGAAGGTGATAACACGTGCTACATGGCCTGTCTTGGTATCGAGTGCCACGATGAAGCCCATAAGCTCTGTCTCGGGATAGAGACCCGTAGCCGAGAGCTTCTGGTTGCCAAACCAGTAGTACTGACGAAGAATTGAAGCAGGCGTAGTGTTGGGGTCCATCTTGCGAGTCTCCTCCAAGATATAGTCAAACTCGGCATTGAACATCTCGATAAGCTCCTCCTCGTTGAAGGCCTCGGGAGCCATTGCACTACCGCTATAATAAACCGAATCCTCCGATACGGTAATGGTAATCTCGGTACTATAAGGAGTAGTATTGCTTGCTGTCATAGAGAAATCAACCTCCATGGGATCGGCACCCGGCAATGTGCGGAATGTAACCATAGCAGGCTCTGTTGTAATACCACCCGCATAACCGAAGGCAATCACATAGTAATCCGTATCAGGAGCATCGACACGATACTTGAACTGGCTACCTGGGCCTCCCGTATAGTCCTGAACACCACGGTAAAGCATTGCACCGTTGTTCATCCAACCACCATAGAGAGCTACAATCTCTTCCATAATCTCTGTTGCACTCTTCTTACCATCCCATGCACCGCATATCCAGCAGTAGGTATCGTTGTTTGAAGAGGGTGTAATCTTAATAGCGGCACGCATAGCCTCTATGTCAGTAACACTGATATCGAAACTCATCTCCGACTGAGCAGCATCCCCGGTAGTATAAGTGCCTCTAAAGATATCGGTTGATACGTAGATACCGTCAGCATCCATAGTAAGACCAGCGATAACGTAGCAATACTCGGTATTAGCTGTAAGACCCTTAGCCTCGAGAACCTTGTCACCAGAGAGCAATACAGCCTGCATGATCTGCTCGTCGGTATAACCCATCTGACGATACTGCTGAATCTCGCTGTTGAAGTACTGGATATAGAACTCCTGAGGCTCCATCATATAACCCTCGGGATCGTTGATATAGTACTCCCACTGAGCAGAGGGGACAGTGAAGAGATGCCACAAAGCCTCCTTATCCGAAGGAACAA
Source organism: Alistipes sp. (assembly GCA_045588005.1). Lineage (GTDB taxonomy): Bacteria > Bacteroidota > Bacteroidia > Bacteroidales > Rikenellaceae > Alistipes. The sequence goes on from JAZNDK010000007.1 coordinate 14,639, forward strand.
CCGTAAACTTAACCTCGTTGTTAGTCACCTGGGTCTGAACGTCGAAAGTACACTCCAGCTGCGTAGCCTCCTCGGTAGTGAATTTGGTCTTAGAGACCTCGGTTGATGCCTTGTATCCATTAGCTGCATCTACACCGAAGACCAAAAGGTAGTACTCCGAACCTACGGCCAAACCGGTAAATACGCCTCCCTCGACATTGCCCTTATCAACAACCGAAGGCATATACTCGGCAAGCAACTTACCCTCCGCAGCAGCAGCATCAGAGAGCTCCTGAAGGATAGTAGCCACGAGATACTCATCCTTGGTAAAATCATCCACCGTTGCAACGTCATAGACCATGCAGAGGTACTCAGCCTCGAGGTCTGAGGGAGTCACCGAGAAGGTCATAGTCGTCTTAGTCACCTCATCGACTGTCACCTCGAAAGTAAGGCCTGCAACAGGCTCTTCGGGATCAACGGGAACATCGGGAGTCACTTGTTTCTCACACGCTACAAGCGACATTGTGAAAGCCGCCATAAGCATCATTAACCACTTAATTCTTTTCATAGTTTTAGATTGATAAATGTTATATAATTAAATCTCTCTTCTCTAAATATCTAATTATCAAAAAAAATGTAAACCTCCTCGAAAAGTTCGCCTTACTCCATTAACACACCTTCAAAGCTACCCTCTTCCAACAGAGGCTACTCTCTACAATAGGCCTTCGCACAAAAGCGCACTTTCTATTTTACAAAAGTAGCTCTTTTTTAGGAAATAGACAAATTTCTGCTCAATTTTTAGCAGTACAAAATTTTTATTAACCATCGATTGCGACTAAGCACACAAATTTGGATGGAGAGTAGGCCTAACTATAATCAAACAAATAAGCATCGACACCATCTTCCACAGCAACCATAATGACAACAAAAAAAGCCACGAATGGAGTTCCATTCATGGCCTTTATCAAGGTCGAAAGATGTCGCCTAAGAGGCTTATTACATCTTCTTACCAACGTTGGTCTTCTTTGCACCCTTAGCTGCAGAAGCCTTAGCTGCAGCTGCCTTAGGAGCAGCCTTCTTAGTCTTCTTCTCAGCAACTACGGTAGCATCCTCAGCAGCATCGGTTGTCTTCTTGCTGCGTGAACGACGTGTCTTAGGCTTAGCCTCGGCTGCGGGAGCAGCTGCCTCACGACCGAATGTGTAAGTCTCGTTGAAATCAACGAACTCGATGATACACATATCAGCACCGTCACCCAAACGGAAACCTGTCTTGAGGATACGAGTGTAACCACCGGGACGCTCAGCAATCTTGGGAGCGATAGTACGGAAGAGCTCTGTAACGGCCTCCTTCTGCTTCAAATATGAGAATACTACACGACGTGAGTGGGTAGTGTCCTCCTTAGACTTGGTTACAAGGGGCTCGATGAACTTCTGAACGGCCTTAGCCTTAGCAACCGTTGTCTGGATACGCTTGTGCAGGATAAGCGACGACGCCATGTTCGAAAGCATTGCCTTGCGGTGGCCGGCCTGTCTGCCAAGGTGATTAAAATTCTTATTGTGTCTCATAATTAATCTTTATCAAGTTTGTAGATAGATACGTCCATACCGAATTTGAGGTTCAGCGTTGCCAACAACTCGTCGAGCTCAGTGAGCGACTTCTTACCAAAGTTGCGGAACTTGAGCAACTCGTTGCGGTGCAACTTCACAAGGTCGCCAACAGTATCAACATCGGCTGCCTTCAAACAGTTAAGAGCACGAACACTCAAATCCTGATCTGCAAGCTTCGTCTTGAGCAACTGTCGCATGTGAAGTATGCCCTCGTCGAACTCCTCAACACCCTGTGTCTCCTCCTCGTCGATAGTGATCTTCTCGTCTGAGAAGAGCATGAAGTGCTGAATAAGAATCTTGGCCGCCTCCTTCAAGGCCTCCTTCGGATGGATCGAGCCGTCAGTAGTAATCTCCAAATTCAACTTCTCGTAGTCGGTTTTCTGCTCAACACGATAGTCCTCTACTGAGTACTTTACATTCTTGATGGGCGTGAAAATCGAATCGATAGGCAGTGTGTCGATATCCTTCTCTATGTCGGCATTCTCCTCCGATGGTACATAACCACGACCCTTACCAATGGTAATGGTCATCTGCATCTTTGTACCGGGCGCGAGGTGACAAATAACCAACTCGGGATTCAAGACCTTGAAGAACGAAAGGTAATTTGAGATATAACCAGCAGTAAGCTCTGTTATGCCAGCGACATTGATAGAGACCTTCTCAGCCTCCTCGTTATCAACCGTGCGAACAAAACGTACCTGCTTGAGGTTAAGAATGATCTCAAGCATACCCTCCATAACACCGGGGATGGCCGCAAACTCATTGTTCACGCCTGCAACCTTAACGGTAGTTATGGCATAACCCTCCAACGACGAGAGCAACACACGGCGCAAAGCGTTTCCGACAGTCATGCCGTAGCCAGGCTCCAACGGACGGAACTCAAACTTGCCGAACGATGAAGTGGACTCCAACATGATGACCTTTTCAGGTTTTTGGAATGCTAATATTGCCATAATTATTGAATTTGTTTGATAAATTACTACTTAGAGTATAATTTGATGATAAGTTGCTCCTTGATGTTCTCGGGGATCTCCTCACGCTCGGGAGTCTGGATAAACTTACCAGACATCGTAGCGTTGTCCCACTCCAACCATGCGAAACGGCTGCGTGCGGCACCCGAGAGCGAGTCGGTGATAACCTCCAACGTCTTAGACTTCTCGCGGACAGATACTACATCGCCAACTTTGAGTGCGTATGAGGGAATGTTTACTACATTGCCATTTACGCAGATGTGACGGTGTGATACGAGCTGACGAGCTGCTGCACGTGTAGGAGCGATACCCAAACGGTAAACAACATTATCCAAACGGCACTCCAAAAGCTTCAAAAGGTTCTCACCGGTGATACCACCCATACGAGCTGCTGCCTCGTAAGTGCGTGCGAACTGCTTCTCCAAAATACCATAAGTGTACTTTGCCTTCTGCTTCTCAGAAAGCTGCTCGCCATACTCCGAGTTCTTCTTACGCTTGCGAGCAAGACCGTGCTGTCCGGGAGGGAAGTTTCTCTTCTCAAGAACTTTGTCAGCACCGTAAATAGCCTCGCCAAAACGACGGGCAATCTTCGACTTTGGTCCTATATATCTTGCCATAATATTAAATCTCTGTTTTTATGTAAAATTAAGTTCGTAATAGCGCGTTGCGCCCAAATTATCGACTGAGATATAACGTCTAATTATACACGACGACGGTTGGGAGCACGACAGCCATTGTGGGGCAGCGGTGTAACATCGATGATCTCCATAACCTCGATGCCTGCGCCATGAATCGTACGCACTGCAGACTCGCGACCCTGACCCGGACCCTTGACATAGACCTTAACCTTACGCAAACCCATGTCATAGGCAACCTTTGCACAATCGGCAGCAGCCGTCTGTGCTGCATAGGGAGTATTCTTCTTCGAACCACGGAAGCCCATCTTACCGGCCGCTGACCAGCTGATGACCTCACCAACCTCGTTAGTGATGGTTACGATAACGTTGTTGAAGGTCGAGTGTACGAAAGCCATACCCTGAGCCGAAACCTTAACAACCTTCTTCTTAACTGTTCCAGTTTTCTTTGCCATAACTCTCTAATATTACTTAGTTGCCTTTTTCTTGTTTGCTACAGTCTTCTTCTTACCCTTACG
>JAZNDK010000008.1:0-4411 GCA_045588005.1 Alistipes sp.
TCGGGGCGTGGGTCCTCGCCCTTATACCATGTCAAAGCCGAGTAGCCATTGAAACCGAAGCGTACCGATGTAGCCACCGAAAGTTCGGTATTCTCGCTAATCTGCCAATTGTAGTTAAGCATAGCGATAGGCTCGTGCATGTGACGCACGCGGGCGTTACGCTCCTTGCCATTCTGCAAACCGACGTTGGGGTTATAGTAGTTGTCGCCCCAAAGTTCGTAGGCCTCTTGTGTCGATGCCTGCTGAGCACCACGCGTTGTGGGAGCACCCAAAATAGTTGCCGAAAGACGATGACGCGAGTTAAATATCTTCTCGGCCGAGGCAAAATAGCCATAGGCGTTGTAATATACACCATTAACATATCCATTGCCACCCTGACGTGTTGATAGCGAGAAGCCATACGACCAGCCATTATCCAAAGCACCCGAGGCGTAGCTCACCATAACTCGGAAACGGTATAGCTGTGTTGAGTTTACCACGCTGGCGCGGAAACCCTTACGCAACTGCGAGGCGCGTGCATTGACATTCGTTGTTCCGGCAACGCCACCCAAGCCATAGTCCGACATCTGCAAGCCCGAAGTAATCTCCTGATTACGCGTAGCATCGTTTAGACCACTCCACAACGACCATGGGCCGTAGCTTGTCAACGCGTCGTTGAAGCGGATACCGTTCAGATATACATCCTGATACTGCGAGTCGTAACCACGCACATTGAATCGCATCTCTGAGAAGCGGTACGAAGCGATATTGTTGAATACATCCTTCGACGCCGAGAGTGTCGAGGGCATAGCCTGCGAGTCGCCCGCGCTCTCCACATCTGTATCCAACTCCGCAAAAGCCGAGTCATCGACAACGACCAAATGCGCAGGAATCATCACCACCTGTTGCATATCGTGGACAAGCTCCTTGACACGCACCATAAGCGTAAGTTCCTCATAATCCATAGCCTGTAATGTCAGACTATACTCTCCGGGGGCAAGGCCCTCGATGATAAACTCTCCATCTTGATTGGTTGTTGTGTTGATGGCTACACCGTCGATAGAGATAGCAACACCTGCTATCGGCTCGCGACCGTCACGCGACACAACCTGACCCTTCATACCTCCAACCTGAGCATAGCTCACAATCGAAAGCGCGGAGAGAATAATGGTTAGTAAAAGTCTCTTCATAAAGAATATGTGTTAATATTATTTACTTATGTATATATATACGGGGAAGTGGTCGCTAAATCCGTTTTGGAAGTTGTTGGTGACAAACGTACGCAACGGATAGCCCTTATATTGGCCCTCCTGCTGAATCATGTAGGGTCTTTTGAAGATATTACCCCAATACTTGTTACCCTCGCCCTTAACCAAGCGAAGTTTACCCTCCTCGGCATTTACCAAGTTCTCGGTAACGCAGATGTTATCAAAGAGGTTCCATGCATCCTGATAGGCCAACGTACCCAAGCCGGCACGCAACATCTGGAAGTAGGGATTGAAGAAATCGCCCTTCTCCAACTCCTTAATCTTACCCTTAGCACCCATCGTACGCACAATGCTCGCATCGGTAGCATCGTCGTTAAAGTCGCCCATGACGATAACCTTCGTAGCGGGGTTCTCGGCCAAAAGCGAGTCCTTAATCTCGCGAATCTGACGAGCACACGCATCACGCTTGAACTGCGATGCCTCCTTGCCACCCAAGCGCGAGGGCCAGTGCGACACCAAAAAGTAGAAGGGTTCACCCTCGATAGTACCCCACATCACAACAAGGTCGCGTGTGCGGAAGTCGGGAAGCTCCTCGACAACGAGCTTGATATTGTCCGAGCCCTCCAACTTAAATACATCGCCTCGATAGAGAAATGCCACATCGACACCACGCGCATCGGGCGAGTCGTAGTGGCAAATACGATAGTTCGCACCACGCAGGTTGGGCTGCGAGATAAGATCTTCAAGGACAGAGCGGTTCTCAATCTCCGACACACCGATTACAGCGGGATAGTTCTTCTGAATCTTCGCAATATCGAAGAGCACACGCTCCATATTCGAGAGTTTCTTCTGATACTTAATCTCGTTCCACTGCTTTACACCACTCGGAGTGAACTCCTCGTCGTGAGTCTCGGGATCGTCATAGATATCAAAGAGGTTCTCGAGGTTGTAGAAGACCACCGAGTGAGGCTTCTCCTGTGCAAATGATACCGCACCAAAACATAGTACGATGCCGAGTATCAACACCAATCTTTTCATACTATACTACACTATACTTTATTGTTAATTCTTCATATATTTAGTTTATTCCCCACAACGACGGCACAGCCTTAGCCTCGACCGTGGCTTCAATCGAATCATCTATCATCGGGAAGAGGTCGAAGCCTATAATGCTCTCCAACTCATCGACCGAGATACACTCCGACGAGTTTATCGTCGTATTCTTACCCGTATCGGCATGCTCCATCCAAAAGACTATGGCTCGCAACTGCGCTGCATCCCTAACCTCATCGATGCGGTAGCCCGTATTTCCCTTGCTTGTGCGAAGCAGTGCCTTGAAGTAGTGCGTAGGCGTAGGGCACTTATTACCCGACTTATCGCTCGTTGAGCTATCAATGGAGCTATCGTGCTCGCCACCGAACCATGCACCCGTCACGACATAGAGCGTATCGGCACATATCATATTACGCACCTTTCCTTCGAGCATACCCCACTTGTTCTGATTGAAGTTACCCTGCTGCGGTGTCATATTCGTAGCATAGAAGGTCTGATCCATCATCTGCTGCGAGCACTTTCTATCGGCCGCAGGCAGCTGATGTCCTCTATCATACCAACCATTATACGAGCCGATACCTAAGTTAGCCTGCAACGATGTACTGATAGCAGGGTCGTAGCCAAAACTGCTATTTCCACGATCGCCACTACCAGACGTATGGGACTTATGTAGCGGATAGGCCACCCATAGCGAAGCACGATTCTCGGGATCGAAGCAGTAGGTGTAGTTTCGGGCATTATCGTTCGCCCCCAACTCTCCGTAGTGCGTATTGTAGATATATCTATCCGAGACCTTGCATACGGGGAGCTCGGCCCACTCTCGGCTCAGAGCTATCGAGACATCGTGGCTTAGCTGGGTAAAGCTACCCTCGAACAATGCACCATCCGAGAATATCACCTTAACCCTTGCTGTGCGGCTCTCGCCCGAGGTATTCTTACCGAAGTATATGTAGATAACCTTATCTGTGGATTGCATGGTATCGGCCACATTGCTCTCCTTGTTCGAGAAGAGAGCCCAATCGCCATCCGAAACCACCTCGGCAGAGTATGAGATACCCTGTTGTGCCCTCAGCACCACAGCGCAACTCGTTGTTGTACCCTTAATCTCGGTAGTTGGAATCGCAGCCCCACTCTCTACCCTCTCTGCGCCCGCTCCCTCGCAGCCACACATCAAAGAGATGAGTATTACACAGACCAAAGTTCTAAACATATAGCCAGTATCGTTAGTCATTGTTAAACTTAAAAATTTTGCCTGCTCGGGCAGGGGTTAGCTACCCGAGCGGCAAAAGAGTGAAAACTATCGTTTAGTTAATCTTAATTGACTTGATGTAAATAGCCTTCTTCGATGTCTGGGTATAAGAGATGACAATCTCACCAGAGAGCACCTCGCTCGACTCCAAAGTGTAATCAGTTGCTGTCTTTGTAAGTGTGATAGTCTCACCGATCTTCTTACCACCAACCGTTACTGTACACTCTCCCATGATATCACTTGCTCCACTTGTGTTCAACACAATCTTCTTCACGCCTGTCTTAAAGTCCGAAGTCGAGAGTGTCACATAAGTACACGGATTATTACCTGAGCCAAACTGCTGGCCACGATCACTATTTTTAGGGCCATCAAATCCATAATAGCTAGTATCACAATCAAGAGTCCAATTCAAGTCTCCCAATGCCTGAGTTCCTGTACCATCATACACCTTCGAGGCAAACACATAACTGTATGTCTCCGTAACAGCTACATCACCACCATCCTCGGGCTGCTCGGGAGTCTCAGGTGTCTCGGGCTGCTCAGGAGTCTCGGGTGTCTCAGGCTGCTCGGGAGTCTCAGGAGTCTCGGGCTGCTCGGGAGTCTCAGGCTGCTGGCTACCATCAAAAGTAACGGTCTGACCGCCATTACCGGCAACGAGCATAACATCATCGATACGATATACGCTCGCTACGCTTGCTGCAAACTTGATGTAGAGTTTTGCAGGAACTTCGGCCAACGTAAAGTCGGCAGTAGCCACATTCCAACGACCCTCAGCCTCGCCAGCGAAGGTATAGTTAAGAGTTATCCATGTTGAACCATCGGCCGAGAGAGAGACTGTAAGCTCAGATGTAGAGTAGTTGCTATCGCCACCCTGAGCATACTTGTCGCCACCGAAAGTGAGCTGAAGATTCTTCTGCGAAGC
>JAZNDK010000009.1:0-16728 GCA_045588005.1 Alistipes sp.
GAGGATATAGGCCATAGGGTCGTTACTACCACTCTCCAACTCCAAGAGCGGGCGTAGGTTCTCTTGCAATCCCTGTTTCTTTGTCCTGAGAATCGAGAATACCGATGCCGAGTCGGTAGATGACATCGTGGCAGCGAGAAGCATAGCCATAGGCAGGCTAAGCTCCACCCCGATAAAGGGCGCGAGCAGATAGCAGAACCCTCCGACAAAGAGTGCTGTCAGCACAACGCCGAGCGTAGCCATCACAAGACCCGAGCCAAGTACTGGGCGTATATCCTCAAACTTGGTGTCCATACCTCCCGAGAAGAGGATGATACATAGGGCTATCATGCCGACAAACTCGGCAAACTCGGGCGAGTGAAACGAGACAAAGTCGTTATAGCCAAACAAAATGCCGACACCGAGGAAGAGTAGTAGGGCAGGAGCACCGAGCCTATATGCAGCTTTGCTGGCAAAGACAGCACCAAAGAGCAGGAGAGCTCCGATAATCATGAAATTTTCACTCAACATATCTATTCTTATTTATATTATCTATCATCTCTTCCCATGTTTGCAGCCCCTTTCGGCCTCGTGGCTCATCTATTGGCCATCGAGGCCGAGGGCTACATGTGCCGGAGCTTAACGCTCCACAATGCGGATGTCGCTTATGCGCTCGTTACCCGACTCGTGGTACTCGTAGATGGCAAAAGCTGCGAGGCTGCCATCCGATGTGCGATACTCGGCAACGGTGATGGCCGCAATGTTTGTTGTCGGCATGTCGTCGAGTGAGCGAACGTCGCCCGATTCGAGAGCCTGACGCAGCGGCGCAAGCAACGCGCGGTCGTAGTAACGCTCGCGGTAGCGCATATAGCTTCGGCTCTTTGTGTCGTAGGGCACGGTCTGCTTGCTTGTGGCAAGGATGATGCAGCGTATAAGACCATAGGCGGCAAGAGATATGCCCACCACCATCAGGGTCATGCTCATAGAACCTGAGCCATCCTCCACCGAGCAGAAGTTAATAACCAAAAGAGCCACGCCCAGCAACATTGTCGCGAGGGCCTTAGTAATTGTGCGGCGGCGTGCAACCACGCGTCGCGAAGGCAAGGCGTATAGTGCCTCGCAAATATCCTGTAAATTCATAAGATACTCAATTTTTTATCGTTTAACAACTGTAATCTTAATAATATAACTAATATAGTTACAGCTCGCTAAATGATAAGCCTCATAAGCCGACATAGGTAGTAAATGCGTGGATATGAGGCAAAAAGTATTTTATGGTTATACAATCCGTATCTATGTGCTGCCGTAGTGCTGTCGATAGAGCTTACGGCCTTTGTGTGAGCAAATGTACGATACTCGCTACGCGACATGCCATGCAGCGTGCGTACCGCAGGCGAGAAGCTTAGCTGCGACGATGTGGTTTGGAATGCCGATATAGGTGGTGTACCCTCGCAGAACTCAACCTTAGGCTCTCGGCCGTGGCTCTGCTCGGAGCTCTCCCTAATGCTATTATCGAGCGAGCACTGAGCGAGGGGTATAGCCGCGCTCTCGGTAGCGAGGGTCGCTATTGCTACCACCACTATCAAAGCTATGCGCAGATATATCTCTCTTGGCCTAATCATTGTGCTACAAACGTATAGGTTATCGTTCCTCGGTGCGACGAGGGTGCTGTGTCGTCGATACGGAAGAGTGTGCGACGGTTACGCGCTGCGGCGAGTGCCTGCTCGTTGAGCTCGGCATTTGTCGATGAGGCTATGCGTGCCGCTGTCACCGTGCCGTTGCGGTCGAGCCATACATCCACTACCACAATGCCACCCCCCTTAGCGCGGTATGCCGGCACATAGAGGTCGCGGTGGTGTCGCACAGGGTTCGCGAAGGCGTAGCTCACGGTCACTGCACCCTCGAATTTACCTCTCTCGCCACTCCCTTGCTTGCCTCCCGAGCCACCTCCCGAGCCACCATTGCCTATGCCACGCGCCTCGCTAAGGCCGCTATTGTAGGCGTTGCGGTTGGTTGCCATGTCCGAGGCCACCTTATCTATCATCTGCTGCATGTCGCTGTCGAACTCCATCTTTTCGGTCACGCCTCCTGCGGCCTCCGCAAGTTCGTTCGATTGGCGATTCTCGACGCGTTGCATCGCTGCCATGCGCTGCTCAATCTCGGCTTGCAGCCTGTCGCGCTCACGTTTGAGCTTTGCCACCTCCTCGGCCGAGGGCATCTCCTCGACAAACTCGACAAAATACTCCGTGGGGCGTATCTCCACATCGTAGCGTGATGTAAGCAGAGCCACAGCCCCGAGAGCAAGTGTGATAATCACCGCGATAAGTCCGCGACGGTGGTTGTAGAGCCATTCGCCCGCCGACTCTTTTCGTGTATATCCGAGGTCGATGTTCGAGCGATGCACGGGCCTACCGGCGTAGTTTGTTCTATTTCGGATATGGTTTTCGCGTTTGGCTGCCATCCTTACACCTCAAATTGATTCCAAAGTAATTATAAATCGCTACAAAATTACAACTTTTTTTTTAATATTTTTACTACCTTTGTAGCGATATTATGATTATCCGATTTCGGAAAACGTAAAAATAGATACATATGGCAACCAAACAGAGAACTCTTGCAGCCCAACTCTCGTTCGAGGGTAAGGGCCTGCATACAGGTTTACAGGTTAAGATGAAAGTTCTTCCTGCCGACGATAACCACGGCATCACCTTCCGTCGTGTCGATTTGGAGGGTACACCCGAAGTCCCAGCCTTGTGTGAGTATGTTACCGATACATCGCGTGGTACGACCATCGAGAAGGGCGAGGCCAAGGTGAGCACCATCGAGCATATCATGTCGGCATTGTGGACTCTCGGTGTCGATAATGCTATTATCGAGATTGACGCTCCCGAGACCCCTATCATGGATGGCTCGGCACGCGAGTATGCTAAGGCTATTATTGAGACGGGTACTGTGGAGCAGAGCTCCGAGCGTAAGTACTACGAGGTCCTCGAGAAGCAGGTATATACCCTCCCCGAGAAGGGTGTAGCCATAGTGCTCTATCCCGACGACGAGTTCTCGGTGTCGGTGCATGTCGATTACAACTCAAAGGTTGTCGGCAACCAATATGCCGTATATAACCCTGCCGACGACTATGCCGCGAAGATTGCTCCCTGCCGCACCTTCGTCTTCCTCCACGAGCTCGAGCCTCTGATGAAGATGAACCTTATCAAGGGTGGCGACCTCGACAACGCTATCGTCGTAGTCGAGAATCCCGTATCTGACGAGCAGCTCGACCACCTCAAAAAGATATTCAACAAGGAGGATATACACATCACGGGTGGCTATCTTAACAACCAGCAGCTGCGTGCCAATAACGAGCTCGCACGCCACAAGCTCCTCGACATCCTCGGCGACTTCGCCCTTCTGGGTATGCGCATCAAGGGTCGTGTGTGGGCTACGCGCCCCGGTCACTTCGCCAATACCGAATTCATGAAGGAGCTCTCGCGCGTCATTCGTCGCAGTGGCGACCGCCCCGCTTTTAAGTATAGTTCGAAGTGTGAGCCCGTCTATGATGTGAACCGCATCAAGTCGCTTCTGCCGCACCGCCCTCCATTCTTGCTTGTCGATAGGGTATTCCATATCGAGGAGAACGCCATTGGCGGCATCAAGAATGTGACGATGAACGAGCCCTTCTTCGTAGGTCACTTCCCCGAGGAGCCCGTCATGCCAGGAGTGCTTATCATCGAGGCCTTGGCGCAGTGCTGCGGCATCCTTGTCCTTAGCAAGGTCGATGACCCCGAGTGTTACTCTACCTACTTCCTCAAAGCCGATGGCGTGAAGTGGAAGCGTAAGGTTGTGCCGGGCGACACCTTGCAGCTCGAGTGTCACATCGTAGATTTCCGCCGTGGCATCTGCACTGCCGAGTGCAAGGCCTTCGTCGGTGGACAGCTCGCCTGTGAGGCTCAGCTCACGGCACAGATAGCCAAGAATCGTTAATTGTTAAATATAGATAGAATGATTAGTAATCTTGCATATGTACATCCCGACGCAAAAATCGGTAATAATGTAACTATCGAGCCCTTCGCCTATATCGAGGGTGATGTGGTTATTGGCGACGACTGCTGGATAGGCCCTCACGCCATCATCTACAACGGAGCACGCCTCGGCAAGGGCAACAAGGTACACCCGGGAGCATGTATCGCCTGCCTGCCTCAGGATCTTAAATTCGCGGGCGAGCAGACCACAGCCGTAATTGGCGACTATAACGATATTCGCGAGTGTGTGACCATCTCCCGAGGTACGGCGTCGCGTGGCACGACGGTCGTTGGTGACCACAATCTCCTTATGGCCTATGTTCATGTTGCTCACGACGATGTTGTCGGCAGCCACTGCGTCATTGCCAACCGTGTGTCGCTTGCCGGCGAGGTCGAGGTAGGCGATTGGGTAGTTATCGGTGGCCATGCAGCCATACACCAGTGGATACGCATCGGCGATCACTCTATGATTCAGGGTGGTGCGCTTGTTGTTCAGGATGTGCCTCCTTTTATCATCGCAACAAATGGCGAGACACACTATGCCGGTATCAACAAGGTAGGTCTTTCGCGTCGTGGCTTCACTGCCGAGCAGATCGACTCTATTCACGACACCTGCCGCATCCTCTTCCAGAGCGAGCTTAACTATCAGACGGGCTGCGATAAGGCCGAGGCCGAGATTAAAGAGAGTGCTGAGCGCAATCAGCTCATCGATTTTATCCGTAGTTCTAAGCGAGGGGTTATTAAGCAATACATCCCCCGCAGGTAACTTGATTTGTCGTGATAGCGGCGCATTAGCGACGCTTCAATCAAAATGGCGAATGGGAAATACGTCAAGTATGTCCCATCCGCCATTTCTCATGTCAGCGCCACTACTGCACCACTCTGACGACAAATTCTCTGCGCTGCGGTAAGTTGTCATTCTCGGCCTCTCAATCATTTATAGGTCAGATAGGTCAGATAGGTCAGATGGGTCAGATGGGTCAGGTGGGTCAGATAGGCATTTTCCTAAGTAACCCATGTACCCCATGTACCCCATGTACCCCCCCTCTAACCTACACGCATATATAAAACACAAAAGGCGGCCCGAAGGTCGCCTTTTGTATTAGTCCTTAGGACTAATGCAAAATTATTTCTGTGCGAAGAATGCCTTGATCTCCTCCTCGTCCAGAATGTTCTGGCTCTGGAATACGTAAGCACCTGTCTTCTCAGACTTTACCATCTTGATACACTTAGTGTACTTCTTCGCAGTACCCGTCTTAAGGGTAGCAACTACTTTCTTTGCCATACTTTACCTACTTGTTAAAATTACTTAATCTCACGGTGTAAAGTTACTCGCTTCAAGTAAGGATTGTACTTCTTACGCTCCAAACGGTCGGGAGTATTCTTCTTGTTCTTCGTGGTGACGTAGCGCGACATACCTGCAACGCCGCTCTCCTTCTGCTCGGTGCACTCGAGAATCACCTGCACTCTGTTACCTTTCTTTGCCATCTTCTTTTAGCTTTTTTTAGTAAACCTTCTTAGCGGCCTTTGCCTCACGAAGTGCTAATGCAAGACCCTTCTTGTTGATTGTTTTGATCCCGGCAGCCGAAACCTTCAAAGTGATCCAGCGGCCCTCCTCCTCCGACCAGAAACGCTTGGTTCTCAAGTTGGGTGAGAACTTACGCTTGGTGCGGATGTGCGAGTGAGAAACATTGTTACCCACCATCGCTACCTTACCTGTGATTTCACAAACTTTCATTGTACTTTTCTTTTAACTTAGTGCCACCGTGGCACAAAAGCGCACAAAGATACAAAAAAAATCCCATTCTCCAACACAAGAGCCGCTTTTTTACCCAACTTATTGAGTAATCAGCGGCTCATGTGCTATAAATATAGCTATTTAACGAGGGTCATGCCCTCCAAAATATCCCGAGCAGGGTTATAAATTAAGGTCGATAGATATGCTTGCATCCCCACTGCTCAGTGTCAGTGTATAGCTGCCCGAAGTGTAGTTATCAAACTCGATGATAGCCTTGTCGTTAGCGGCTATGCTGCCCGTGGCATGGGTTAAGCCACCTCTCTTAACACACCTATAATCGACGTTGTGCATAGCGTTGATAAAGAGAGAGCGTGTGCCGTTGTAGCTCTTCTCGTAGCGTAACGAGATCAGGTCTGCCAAGTTTTCCGACGAGGGAAGAAGGATTATCTCGTCGATAATATCGCTCGATTCGCCCCTCATTATTTGCCACTCGTCGGGGTTAGTGCCCTTATAGACAACGCGAAGTTTGTACCCGGGGAAGATAGCCTCACTAATGGTGACATCATAAAAATCTGAGGCATTAAAATACATCGGACTAAGGCCGCTAAGCTCTTCCGATTCGAGTATCTCGATCACATTGTCGTTCTTGTCGCACATGGCAAGAGCAATAGTACCGTTGAAGTCGGCATTGCCTTCGTTGCAGTAGCAACCAACCATCGCGTCGAAGGGTGCGCCAACCTCGAAGGTGTTGGTGCTACACTCTATGCCGCAGTAGTAGTGATTGTAAAAATCATAACCTATGAGTGATAGGTAGTCGCGATACTGCGATGTGCCATCCTTATCGGGAGTGAGGTTAAATATCGCATCCTGCATCTCGTAGAACTCGATTTCGGGAGTACGGTAGTAACCGTTGTTATAGCCGCTCCAGCCGAAGTTGAAGTGGAAGTAATCCTTGTCGGTGTAGCCATCGACAATAAAGGCATGACCTCCCTCGTCGCCAACACCGCTATACATCGTAGGGCCGCATTTGTCGAGGTTCTCTTTGAGCATAGCATTCCACTCCGCGGTGCTATAACGGTCGCGGTAGATGAGTAGTGCCTCCTTCGAGTAGCCGAAATAGGTGCTCATAGCCGATGCTACAAGCTCGCTGAATGTGCCCGAGGCCTGGTAGTGGTACGACATGCGTACCGATGTGCCGAGGTCGTACATAAGCTGAGCTACGGCATCGCCCTGAGATGAAGTGTAGCTACGCGTATAGTCGTGCAACATGTTGTTATAGTTGTAGGTGCGACCCAAGGTGTTCGACGGGATGTAGTGCTGCTCGTTGTAGTAATCGTCATAGTAGTTGTATGCTTCGGTCGTTCCACTGCCCTTTTCGGGCCACTTGTTGTAGTAGCAGACGATAGCCATAGCTGTTGCAACACAGCCCGTAAGGCTGCGATAACCATCGATTACGGGGCACTCACGATTAAAGGGCTCGCTCTGATCCCAAAGGGCTGAGTCGTAGTGGCACAGCACCGTACCATAGCTCTCCGAGGCGAGCGTCGTGGCTGCCGTAGCAGCACCGCTTGTCGAGGGCATAGCCTCCACCTCGCGGCTCCATGCCGAGAGGATGTCGCGTGTGGCATCGGCCATGTTGTCGATGTCGAAAGCTCCGCTATCCGAATAGGCGATGATAGGATTGTGGCACTCCTCGCCCGCGATAATCACAAAGCCGTGGTTGTCGCTGCGGTTGAAGATGTAGAGCAGCGCATCCTTCGTGTTGCCGGGTGAAACGCCCAGCTTCGAGGTCGCATGACGCGACAGGTCGCAACCTGCCCATTCGAGGACTACGTCGCATGATGACGAGCGTGTAGCACCTGCCGAGAAGAAGGCTTCTGCTATTTCGCGTGCTCTATTCTCGTCGATAGGGCCGGCCCAGAGTGCTGAGACTGCCAAAAGTAGTGTTAAGCCGAGTGTAAATATCTTTCTCATGGTCGTAGTTGCTTAAAAGTTAGAGAAATCAAGCGATGTGATACCCGCGCAGTTGGGTATCTCGATAGATGTCGCATTCGTAGCCTTGATGGTAAGCGTATGTGTCGCCTCGCCATCGTCGTAGGTGTGTGACATTGCGTTGTTGATTACCGATACGGTGCCGTCGCCCCAGTAGAGATAGCCCGAGATATTGTTCGAGCCATATACCTTGGGAGCTACCACACTTTGAGCATCGTAGCTGATTGTTGCAACCTGCCAATCGATATTGCTGCTGAAATCGAGCGTCGCCATAGGCTGGATGGTGTTGCGCTTTATTTCTAAGCTATTAGAGGTGCGCTGAGGCAACAGCTCGCCATCGTCAAACTCAACATCGATGTTGATACCCGACGGGAAGGTTGTGGGGGGTAGAGCGATGTAGAACTCCTTTGGAGTCTCGCTCAATGCTACGCCCTCGCCGCAGTCGAGTGTGATAGTTGAGATAGTCTCATCGTACCATGCGCTGAACGATATATCCATAGCGTCGTAGTAACGAGTACCTGCAATAGGCTCACCCTCGTTACCCGAGAGAGTGATGCTCTTCACGACTCTATCTCCCGTGAAGCTGAGGCGCAAGTAGCCGAGCAGGTTGCGGAAGTAGAAGTTGTTGCCATCCTCGCTTTCGCCAATCATAATATTGCTGATTGGGTCGTAGCTTCCACTGCAATACTCTTGAAATTCAGTGATATACATAAACAGTGCCGGCGTGTTGTCTTGGAAAGCTCCCACACCTACATACATATCATAGGGGTAGCAAGCGTAGTAGTAGCCACCACAATCGATATCGTAGGGGTCGGCTGAATCGACAAACTTGAACGTACCGCTACGGTCGCCCGTATTACCCGTAAATTGCCAAAGTTCGTACATATCCTCGCCGATAGTAATAATGTAGTCGTCGGCATTCCACACTGTTTGTAGCTTGTCGTTGAGCTGTACGCGCGACTCGTCGTCTGCCATATGAGCATACATCACTCTCGAATTGGCCTCCGTGCCCGACCTGTCGATATTGTCGCGAGTACAAGCACTAAGGAGCAGGAGCGAAAGGGCCGTTAAGCTAAAAATCTTTCTCATACCTTATAAATTTTAGTTATTACTCGATGCTTTGATGCTTAGGACTGTTGTTTGAGCAGGTAGCGATATACCTTAACCTCTTCGGGGTCACCCATCTCCTTGCCCTCGACATCCGATAGCTTGACACAGAGCTGTTTGGGCTTACGCGAGTTTATCTGGCAGCTCGACAGCTTCATCACGATATTGCACGAGGCGTGTCCCGTGTCGCACGTTAGGTTTGTGCCTATGCCGAACATACACTTGATACGACCTTCGCATGCTTGCTTAATCTCTACGCACTTCACGAAGTTGAGCGAGTCGCTAAACACTATACACTTGGTCATGGGGTCTATACCAAGCTCCTTGTAGCGGTTGATGGCTAAGTCGATAAAGGCGATAGGGTCGCCCGAGTCGTGACGCACGCCGTCGAAGAGGCAGGCGTGCTTCTTCGAGAAGTTGTTGAAGAAGACCTCCGAGCCAAAGCTGTCGGTAAGTGCCGTGCCGAGGTAGCCATCATAGACCTTGACCCAATCCTCCATTGTCAGGTAGTTGGCGTTACGTGGGCCTCCATTTACTGCGGCAATGAACATGGGCAACTCGTGAGGATATGTGCCTATCATCTTCATATCGAGCTCCATAGCTAAGTGGCAGTTCGATGTTCCGACGCAACCGCAGGGGTTGTTTTTCAGGTGTTTGACCACCATTCGCTGCACGTCGTACGAGAAGCGGCGGCGTGTGCCGAAGTCCGAGAATATAAGGTTGTTCTCGCGAGCTATCTGCTCCTTTTTCTCCAAGCGGCCTATCATAGCATCGGCATCGTAGCTGTTGCGTAGGTGGAAGAGCTCCGATACGGTAGCCAAGATGGGTATCTCGTAGAGCGTAACCTTATACATATAGTCGGTGACGTTTATTTGCAGGTGCTGCTCCTCGTCTAACCATACGTTAATCTTCGAGGCGTCGAAGCGGAAGCCTGTGAGCCACTCGAAGTAGTTCTGAGGTATATACTTGCAATTATTGATCATGTAGCGGAACTCGTCGTCGGAGAGCGATATGCGCTCCAAGGCTTTGAACTCGGCTTTCAGGTCCTCCAAAAAGTCGTTGTCGAAGTGCGTCTTCGCACGGTCGTTGAATGTGAACGTACCGATAGCCTGCGGGTAGAGTTTGAAGTAGGCGTACGACGTTGTAAATTTGTAAAGGTCAGTGTCTAATATTGAGCGTATCATACTCTATATTGTTTTAAGTTCGTTATATAACATCTCTATTGCGTAGGCCGATGCGCGGCTGATGATCTGTCCTCGGTCGGTTCCCGAGTTGCGCATCACAGCCTTCGTGCCGTGGGGCGTGGCGACAGCCATCCATACCGTGCCTACGGGCTTCTCGGTCGAGCCTCCCGCAGGGCCGGCGATGCCTGTGGTTGCTATGGCGTAGTCTGCACCGGCAATGCGGCGTGCTCCCTCGGCCATGGCGCATGCCACCGACTCGCTCACTGCACCGTCGCGCTCGATAAGTGCTCTATCCACACCGAGAACCTCGGCTTTCGACTCGTTCGAGTAGCTCACTATGCCCGCCATGAAGTAGGCCGAAGCTCCGGCCATGGCTGTAAACTTCGAGGCGATGGTGCCTCCCGTGCAGCTCTCGGCAACGGCAAGCCTAAGGCCGCGTGAGCATAGTATGTCGTGGACAAGACGCTCGACAGTAGTCCCCTCCATGCCGACGATATTCTCGGGTATTATTCCTCGAAGCTCGTCGAAGGCGTTGGCGATATCCCTCTCGGCACGATCTCTATCTACGTCGTATGCTGAGAGGCGCAGACGCACGATGTTGGGCGAGGGGAGATAGGCCAAGTGTAGATACGAGGGTAGGGCATCCTCCCACGAGGCTATGCGCTCGGCGAGTATCGACTCGGCTATGCCGTGGGTTATCAGTGTGCGATGAACGATTGAGCGCAGCTCGAATCTCTCTTTAAGACGAGGCAGCACCTCATCCTCCATAAGGTGCTCCATCTCGAATGGTACGCCCGGCAATGACACCACAACGCCTCCATGCTCGGTGTCGAACCACATGCCCGGGGCTGTGCCGTGGGCGTTGTGTAGCACCGTGCAACACTCGGGTACAACGGCCTGACCTCGGTTTAGCTCGGTGAAGGCTATGCCGCGACATGATAGGAGCGAGCGTATGTGCTCCGCCTCGCGCTCGTCGTAGCGCATCTCCGAGCCGAAGATTTCGGCAAGCGTATGTTTGGTGATGTCATCCTTCGTTGGGCCGAGACCGCCTGTGATTATAGCTATCTCAGAGCTCTTCATAGCGCGTTGCACAGCCTCGATAATAGCCTCGCGGCTGTCACCCACCGAGAGTCGCTCGTGGATGGTTATGCCTATGCCGTTGAGGTGGCGGGCTATCGATACGCTGTTGGTATCGACAATCTGGCCGATAAGTATCTCGTCGCCTATGGTTATTATCGTAGCTCTCATCGCTCTATACGGTTATCTATTATCTTTTATCTATGATACTATCCCTTGCGCTCCTCTTTTGCGGCATCTTGTGTCGCTGCGATTCGTTTTGCCGACTTTTTGAGTAGCTTCAATCCATTCTCTCTAAGTCCCGTGTTGAGTGCTACAAGCGAGGCTCCCGCCTCGAGCATGCGCTCCACATCCTCGCTCTGCATCATGCCTCCCGAGCCGATGATGGGGTAGTTGCCCTCGGTGCGCTGGGCTATATATCTCACAATCTCGATAGCCCGCTCCGTGAGACGTGCTCCGCTGACAGCTCCCGCCTCCTCGGGTAGTAGCTCCAACGAGCCGGCTACGGCCTCGATGCCGTCGAGCGGCGTCTCAATGAGAATGTCTATTATGGTATCGAGTTCCTCGCGACTGAGGTCGGGCGATATTTTGACAAGTATGGGGCGGTAGTCGGGTTGTCCGCGGCGGAACTCGAAGAGTGGCTCTACGATGGTGAGTATCTCATCGCGAGAGCGGGGTACAAAACGCTTCGAGGCGGTGTTGCACGCAATGTTTATGACGAAGAAATCGACATATTGGTACATGTTGCGGAATACCCTCAGATACTCCTTCACGCGCTCCTCGGCGTGCGAGGCTGTCTGCTTGCCTATGTTGCATCCGATGACAAGGTTGCGCGTATAGTCGGTGCGAGTTCTTACTCTATTTAAGACCTGCTCCAAGCCTTGGCTCGGGTATCCCGAGTTATCGACCAACGAGTCGCTCTTGCGTAGGCGTCGTATTCTGGGGCGCGATGTGCCGGGCTGTGGGCGGGGTACTACCGAGCCTATCTCCACAAAGCCAAAGCCCGAGGCTGCGAGCTCGTTGAGGAGCTCGCCATTGGGGTCGAAGCCGGCAGCCACACCTATCGGATTGCGAAAGTGTATGCCGAAGACCTCTCTGTCGAGCTTCGCCTTGCGTGGTGCAAGGGCCATGCGTAGCGACCAGCGACCCAACGGCAGCCACCCCACAAAGCGTAGCAGGGCGAGGTGCAGCGAGTGTGCATTCTCGGCCGGTAGCAGTCGGCTCACATATTTGAACAGCGTGCGTTTCATCTCGGGTTGTGCTTAGGGGTAGCCCCTCGGTTATGCTCGGGGTAGTGTCATGCGGAACTCCAAGCCACCATGCGGGCGGTTATATACCTCGATATCTCCACCGTGGAAGAGGACTGCATTCTTAACAATCGACAGACCAAGACCCGTGCCGCCGAGCTTGCGCGAGCGACCCTTGTCGATGCGGTAGAAACGCTCGAAGATGTGGCGGATATGCTCCTCGTCGATGCCTATGCCGTTGTCGGAGAAGGTGAGCGTGTAGAACGAGTCGCTACACTCCACAAGACGGATGAATATGTCGCGACCTGCCGAGTAGGCTATGGCGTTGTCGGTCAAATTCTTAAATATCGACATAAGCAGCGTAGAGTTGCCCTTAACGGCCATATTCTCGGGCAGATCCACGTTAAATCTCATGCGCTTGTCGTCGGGCAGAAGGGCGACCTCTGAGGCTATCTCGTCGATGATGGAGCGTAGCTCTACGCTCTCGCACTCGATGCGGCTGCTACCATCCTCCAAGCGGGTGATTGTCGATACATCGTGCAGCAGCTGTGACAGGCGCAGGCTGTGGTTGTAGCACTTGCCGATGAACGAGTCGCGCTCCTCGCTACTCATATCGTGGTTGTTGATAAGGGTCTCCAAGTAGCCCTGAATAGCTGCCACGGGGGTTTTGAGCTCGTGGTTGATGTTGTTGGTGAGCTGTCGCTTGATACGCAACTTCTCCTGCTGCTCGTGCAGCGCGAGGTTGTGCTCTCGCTTCACATCGTTCGAGGCGTCGTGCAGACGGCTGTACAGATCGATGATATGGCGCGAAATGTCGCCCAACTCGTCATTCGAGAATTGGGGTACATCCTCGATGTTTGCCCCGGCCTCCATAGCTGCGGCAGCTCGTTTGAGACTGACGATGTTGCGGTTGAGGCGTATAGCGAGCACAAGGGCTATGATTGTGGCGACGATAGCTACGCCGATTATCGAGTAGAAGATAATCTCGTTGTAGTAGTCTGCTGCAACAAGGTGATGAAGCAGCGAGTAGCGATATACGATGAAACCTCCAATAAAGGTCACAATCAGCAACGTAAGTAGCAGATACATACTACCGCGGTAGCTCAAAATCTTCGTATTAGCCTTCGAACCCATACCCATATCCAGTTCTTGTTATAATGTTATTACCATATTTCCCCAATTTCTTGCGCATGCGCGTAATGTTCACATCTATCGTGCGGTCGAGAACCACCACCTCGTTGCTCCACACCTGCTGCATTATCTGCTCGCGCGAGAGTATCGTGCCGCGGTGCGATAGCAGCAGTACAAGGATGTCGAACTCCTTGCGTGTCAGAGCTACCTCCTTGCCATCGATGCGGCAACTCTTGTTCGAGGTGTTTACCACAAGCCCCTCGTAACCTATTATGTTGCTCTGCTCGGTATGTTGCTGCTGGCGACGAGCAGTGTGGTGTGTGGTGCGGCGCAGCACGCTGCGTACTCGTGCCATAACCTCGGCCACGGAGAATGGTTTGGCAATGTAGTCGTCGGCACCGATGTCGAGACCTCGGATTTTATCCTCCTCGGTGTCGCGAGCCGTGCAGAATATTATCGGGAGCGTTGCTGTCTCGGCTCTCTTGCGCAGTATTCGGGCGAGGCCGAATCCGCTGAGCTCTCCCATCATCACATCGAGTATGGCAAGGTCCAACTCGTCGAGGGGTAGGGCCAACGCCTCCTCGGCACTACCGGCGGTAACCACCTCGTACCCCTCCTTCTCCAAGTTATATCTCAGTATCTCGCACAACGACTCCTCGTCATCCACTACCAATATGCGGTAACCATTCATTGTTATTCTCTCTATCCGAAATATTATAATTATATAAATATTTAGTACAAATATAGGTGTTTTATCTCAGAATAACAACTTTACACCACTAAAAAAAGCTTAAAAATCGATGGTCAGTCGCGAGGGCGTAATAATTTTGTAACAAAATTGTAATAAAAAAAATGTAACTTTGCACTCAGCCTGACATAGTCCGGTGTTGTATAAACAGTGCAGTCCTAAGATTGCGACTACAATAAACCTCTCAAAGTATGGACTTATTCATAGTCATTACACTCGCCCTTCTTGCGGTTATGGGCATTGTCGTTGGAGTCTCGAATGACGCCGTAAATTTCCTAAATTCAGCTTTTGGCTCTAAGGCCTCTTCGCGTAATGTCATCCTCACGATAGCGAGTCTGGGTGTCATGGTCGGCGTTATGACCTCGAGCGGTATGATGGATGTGGCGCGTAGCGGTGTCTTCTATCCGGCGATGTTTAGCTACGAGGAGATTATGATTCTCTTCCTCGGTATGATGCTTTCGAACATCATTCTCTTGGACATCTACAACACCTTAGGTCTGCCTACATCGACCACTGTGTCGTTGGTATTTGGCTTGCTTGGCTCGGCAATGGCGTTGGCACTCTACAACATCTGGAGTGGCACTACCGATGCCTCGCTTGGCGACTATATCAACTCAGGCAATGCCCTCGGTATCGTATCGGGTATCTTGCTCTCGGTGGTGTTGGCGTTCTTCACAGGCCACTTGCTGATGTATGTCTCGCGCTTTATCTTCTCGTTCCGCTACCACAAGATATTCAACCGTTGGGGTGCTCTATGGTGCGGTGTTACGGTTGCGGGTATCATCTATTTCACCGTATTCAAGGGCCTGAAGAGTTCGGGTCTTATCCCTGCTGTTCTCACCGAGTTTGTGAACGAGAATACAGCCCTCTCGTTGCTTATCCTTTGGGCTATTAGCTCAGTTCTGCTCTGGATTTTGCAGCGTTGCAAGGTCAATATCCTCCGTGTGTCAATCCTTGCAGGTACATTCTCGTTGGCCTTGGCATTTGCGGGTAACGACCTTGTGAACTTTATCGGTGTGCCCTATGCAGGTTACGACTCATATATGATTGCCAGGTCGCTTGGCGCTGAGCCTGAGTCTATGTCGGCTCTCGCCAACCCCACACAGGCCAACTTCTGGATTATGTGTGCTGCGGGCTTGGTGATGGTCGTAACGCTCTTTACCTCAAAGAAGGCGATGCGCGTTATCGAGACCGAGCGCAAGCTATCTTCGCAAACCGAGGAGGCAACACCCAATGCCGATGCTATGCCCGCTTCGCGAGGTATTGTGCGTGGTGCCCGTATGCTTAACGATGGCTTGGCACGCATCACACCCAACAAACTAATCGATGTTATCAACAACCGCTTTGAGCCTCTTTCGGAGGAGGAGCGTGGCGATGTAAACTACGACCTTATCCGAGCTACGGTAAACCTTACTGCGGCTGCAATCCTTATCTCTATCGGTACTCAGCTCAAGTTGCCATTGTCTACTACCTATGTAGTATTTATGGTGTCGATGGGCTCTTCGCTTGCTGACCGTGCGTGGGGCCGTGAGAGTGCCGTATATCGTATTACAGGCGTTATGACCGTGATTATGGGTTGGTTTGTTACGGCTGTGGGTGGCTTTATTATCGCTCTTGCCGTTACGCTTGTCCTCGTCTATGGCGGTAAGATAGCGATTATCGCCGTTACGGCAGTTTGCGGTTATATGCTTATCAAGAGCAACTTTGCGAAGAAGGCAGAGGAGAAGAAAGATGCCGAGGAGTCGGCTGTGGCTATGATTGGCGAGAGCCTTAAGCAGAGCCCCGAAGAGGCGCTTATCACCTATACCGAGCATATCTGCTCGTCGATGGAGAAGGTTACGATGATTTACGATCGCACGATTGTTGCTGTGTTCAAGGAGAATCGTAAGGTGCTGAAGGAGATGGTGCACGAGGCCGAGGAGTTCTACTACTCGACACGCCAGCAGAAGTATGAGATTATCCCTCTGTTGCGTGATTTGCAGGATAGCGATGTTCACACCGGCCATTTCTATGTGCAGGTTGTAGACTATATCTCGGAGACCAGCAAGGCACTTTTGCACATCACACGCCCCTGCTACAAGCATGTCGATAACAACCATACGGGCCTCTCGAAGGAGCAGGTTTACGACCTAAAGCGTATCAACGACCGTGTAGAGGATATCTTCGGCGATATCAACGACATGTTGCGCACCCGCTCCTTCAAGAATATGGAGCAGGTACTCACCAAGCGTGACGATATGTTCGACCTCATCGACGAGGTTATGCAGAACCAGCTTCGCCGTCTTCGCGACACCGGAGGCTCGTCATCGGCCAATATGCTATTCTTCAACATCTTGACCGAGACGAAGACAATGATTCTCCATTCGCGAAATATCATGAAGTCGCTCGAACACTTCGTAAATTAGTTGTGAAAAGGGGTCATCTGCGGCCTCTCAATCATTGGCTCGAATGGGAAATACGTTTAGTATGTCCCATCCGAGCCAATTTCATGTCGAGACCACATCTGACC
>JAZNDK010000010.1:0-21751 GCA_045588005.1 Alistipes sp.
CAGATGGGTCAGATGGGTCAGATAGGGCAATTCGCCACACAACCCAAGTAACCTACGTAACCCATGTAACCCATGTAACCCACAAAACTCATGTAACCCACGAAACCCACAAAACCCACGAAACCCATCAAGGCCGTAGGCCGTACCCACTAATACTTAAAAAAGATTGAGAGCTCCGCAAAGAGCTCTCATTTTTTGTAGTCATATTAAGACTAATGCCTCAATCAGTTGTAGGACTCTTTATAATTATTATACTGCTCCATAACCTGTTTCACATAGTGAAGGGTCTGACTACTACCCGTGAAACGACCATTATGCACCTCGGCCCTGCCGTAGTAGGCGGGGTCGGCTTTGAGCTCTAAGTAGCGACTCACATCGCTCCACGAGTTGGGGTTTGCACCCTCGGCACGCGCCAAACGACGTGCATCCATCACGTGGCCTACACCGGCATTATATCCTGCGAGGATTATGCTCAACCTATCATCGTCGGAGATATCCTTGGGAAGACGCAACATGCGGCTAAGCTCGTTAAGCAGCATGCTGGCAAGACGCACGTTAGTCTCCGTGTCGGCGATACTCTCGACAGGAACGTTGAAATGACGAGCTACAATGGGGCGTATCTGCATGATACCCTTAGCACCTCGGCTCGACACGAGGTCCTCGATAAATCGCGACTCGCTATACGCAATAGCACTCATAAGTCGCCAATCCTGACCCTGCTCCTCGCCTATGCGACGCATGATAGGGTCGAAACGAGAGATTAGACAGGGTAGCTCGGCCGTCGCGGCCATCTGCTCGGTTACTTCATGTGCGGCAGACTCGACACCCGCCTGAGATACAGGGGCTGCGGTGGCATGAGGCTGTCCGCTGATAGACTCCATGGCTGCGATAGCCGCAATACCAAGAGCCACAAACGATACTTTTTTTAACATCTTTTAGCAGTTTGTGGGCTGCTATCTCGGCACAATACTCGTCGTTAGTCGTAGAACGACCACGAGATACCAAACTTGAACATTCGCGGGTTAAGCGGATAACGAGCAACCTGGAAGTACTCGCCATTACCAAAGAGGTTTTGGTTCAAGTGTTGGACTTTCAGCAAAATGCGCATGCGCTTCCACTTGGCCGACACAAAAGCGTCGATGTAGGGGTAGTTGCCCACCTTTACCTCGCGCTGGTTGAAGAAGGCCGAGAGTGCAGGGTTGTAGCTCGGAGCGTGGTAGGCCGTGTTGAACCTACCGTCTAAGCCTATCTGCACACGCAACACGTCGCGCACCACCCAGAACTCGTAGTAGTACGAGAGGAAGGCACTCAACAGTGGTACGGGAAGGACACTCTCATCAGACGTGAACTGCACCAATGCCCGATGGTCCAAATGGAGTCCCGCAATGCGGAAATCCTTGCGTGCATACAGACTCGTGAGGCTCACCGTGCCCGCGTGTTGCGTCACGCGGCTGGCGTTGTCGTAGTAAACCATGTTGCTTATGACACCCTGCCATGCCCCGACCTCCAAGGCGATGCTTGGGACCGAGAAGTTTACCTCGAAACGAGTCTCAGACTCCTTGTCAAAGGAGTTAAACCACGCATAGTGGTTTGAGAATAGATTCTGCTGCCAATAGCTTGGCGAGCGTAGCTCCTGACGGAACTTACCGCTCAGAATCAGGGGATGTTCGCGGATGTAGGCCCTGAGGGTGATGTTAGCACCCACAGAGAGGTCTCCGCTCCGATAGCCCGAGAGGTGGTACTTGGCATCAGCACCCCAATCGGCATAACGTTTAATCATACCTCCCGTAGCTGCGTAGGCATACCACGACGACCGCTTGTCGCGTGTCATCTTGCCCGCAACGTAGTCTTCGAGTTTGAGGTATGAGTAGGTGTGCAGGTCGAGGCCTACACCTCCGTCGATAGTACTTATCACACCGTCGCGATCCCACGGCTGCACCTGCACGAAGAGCTTGTTGGATATGAGTCGCTCCGAGATGGAGTCGCGCGTAGTCTTAGGGTCGATAAACCAGTCGGTATAATACTCGTGCTTCGTGGGGTGATAGTTGCCATCCTCGTCGTGCTCGCCACGCTCGTTGGTGTAGCTACCGCGCTTATCGGTATATACCTTCGACCAGGTGTTGTACTCGAACTGATGGCCTATGAATACCGCCGAGAGGTCGGCCAACGAGAAGTCGTAGTCGGTGACCCTCTGCAACGGTATGGCGAGAGCCTGCTTCACGACAAGCGCATTGTTGCGGTAGTGGTTGTGCGCCTCCGACGACGATAGTCGCATGGGCACACCCGAGGGCATCTCGAACACGGTGTCTGCAATGGCCCACTCGCCCACAACACCACCATTCTCGCGCGTATCGACCATGTTGTTCATGTAGGCCGCATGTATCGAGTAGCGTTTTCCGGTATGGGCAAAGCCCACCGACAGGGCATGGTTCTTGGTACGCTGCCAATCGTAGCGACCCATGGTGCTTCGTGCCTTATAGCTCACGTTTGCCGAGGTCGAGGGATTGATATTCTGCGAGTGTAGCAACTCGAAGTGCTCCTCGCGGTAACGCTTCTGTCCCGATTCCAAGTACAAGAGGTTGGTGATAGGCTTCTTGCTGTTGTAGAAGGGCACGTTATCCAAGCGTGCGGTATAGGCGTCGTAGCCCTCTGCAAAGCTGAAATCGGCACTGCGACGGCGGTCAAACCAATTGACAGGCTGCGACGACTGACCGAGACCTCCCAAGGCCATGTCGCCGACACCCTTACGGTAGAAGACGTAGTCGATACGCCAATCGGCGAGCGTGGTATCCAACGGCTCGATATGTACGCGGTTGTAGTCGGGGTCGATGTGCCACTTCCAATTAGGCAGGGCACGCACCGTGTCACTGAAGTAGTAGGATTCGAGAGGTCGGCGCAGCTTCTCCTCCTTCTCGGTGCTGTCGGTAACCTCGCCCTCCTGGCCCTCCATCGCCGTAGGGTCTATATTCTCGTTGCCAAAGCCCATCTGATTAGTGCCATTGCCATACATCGCCTCGCGCTGTGAGCGGGCTATGGCGGCAGCGTCGAGCTGTGCATACGCCACCACGGGCAGCACCACTGCCACCAGCGTCATGACGACCCACATTATCGACCTCGGAGCACTCATCTACAAAGCTACGGTTATGCCTCGCGCTGCGACGGAGCAAAGAGCCAGCGCAGCGTGGAGATTACGATATATAGAACGATTATTGAGATTAGAGCGTATGTCGGCACCAGAATAATGATAGCCAACGACACGAGCATAAAGCCATAGCGCAACTCGTTGCCCTTGATGGCAAAGCCCTTGAATTTGAGCGCGAACATGCGTATCGGGCTGACTAACAGCAGCGATGCTGCAAGGCTGATAAGGAGCACATACTCCTGCGAGAGCTCCACCCTACCCTGCTCGAAGAGCACCGCCAACGCTGCGAGCATCAGCGCGTTAGCCGGCGTGGGCAAGCCTCGAAACTCGCTACTCTGCGTGGTGTCGATGTTGAAGCGCGCAAGGCGCAGAGCCGAGAATGCCGCGATGATAAATACCGAATAGCCCAACCACGACATCACCTCGCCGGAGAAGCCATACATCGATGTTGTCGAGGAGTAGATGTCGAACATCATCACCGCAGGCACAAGGCCAAACGATATGTCGTCGGCCAACGAGTCGAGCTCGACACCCATGGGCGATATCTGTTTGAGCAGACGGGCCGCAAAGCCGTCGAAGAAGTCGAATATGGCCGAGGCGATGATTAGCCACATGGCAGTCTCGTAGGAGTGGTGAACAAGCACCATAACAACGGCCACAGCTCCCGCGAGGAGATTTGCCAAAGTGAGGAGATTGGGTATTGTAAACAACCTGATATTCATACTGTTACTCATTTCCTTATGTTTAGTTTTGGAGGTTTACGCCGAGTAAAAATATCCAAAACATTTTGCAAAGATACAAAAAAATTTTATCTTTGTGTAAATTTATAAAATTTAACATCCCAAAAAGTGATGGTTAGCAGCAAATATTGCGTGATTATGGCGGGCGGCATCGGTTCGCGTTTTTGGCCTATGAGCCGACAGGCGTGTCCGAAGCAGTTTTTGGATATCCTCGGAACAGGCAAGTCGTTCATTAGACATACATTCGAGAGATTTGCCAAAATTGTACCAAACGAGAACTTCTTAATCGTCACCAACCGACGCTACAAGGAGCTTGTCATGGAGCATATCCCCGAGCTTGGCGAGAGTCAGATTTTGTGCGAGCCCATAGGTCGCAACACTGCACCCTGCATAGCCTATGCAGCGCATACGCTACACAAGCTCGACCCCGAGGCTATGATGATTGTTTCGCCTGCTGACCACCTGATACTCAACGAGGAGGAGTTTATAAACATCGTAAACAACTGCTGCGATTTTGCCGCCGATAGCAACTCGCTGATGACCATCGGCATTGAGCCTTCGCGCCCCGAGACAGGCTACGGATACATCCAGCGCACGGGCGACGAGACCATAAGCAAGGTGAAGTGTTTTACCGAGAAACCCAACTTGGAGATGGCACAGGCATTTTTGGAGTGTGGCGAATTTTTGTGGAACTCGGGAATCTTCATTTGGCGAGCCGAAACCATCCTCAAAGCCTTCGCCGAACACCTCCCCGAACACCACGCGCTATTCAGTGATATAGCACCCGTGCTTGGCACAGCTACGGAAGAGGAGGCCATAGCCCGCGTATTCTCGGAGTGCAAGCCCATATCTATCGACTACGGCATTATGGAGCGTGCCGAGAATGTCTATGTCCACCGTGGCGACTTTGGCTGGAGCGATGTCGGCACATGGGGCTCGGTATATCAGCAGTCGCGCAAGGATAGGTATGCCAACGCCCTGAATGGCGATAAAATCAAGGCCTACAACACCCGCAACTCGCTTATCTCGATGCCCAAGGATAAGGTTGCCATAATCAGCGGGTTGAAGGATTATATTGTGGTCGATACCGACGATGTGCTGATGATATGTCCGCGCAGCGAGGAGCAGAATATCAAGAGCTTTATCGAGGATGTGAAATACACCACGGGCGACGAGCATATTTAGGCTGATGGGTTAGATGGGCATCCTCCCATGTAACCCATGTAACCCACGCAACCCACATAACCCACGCAACCCAAGCTCATATTTACCCTACCCTTGCCCCACTTGTTGAAAGATTGTTATAAAGTCGGCGGCAAGGTTTTGTTATTTCTACGAAATAAGTTCTATATTTGTACGTTATTTGGGAAATAGACAAACAAAAAAAATCGATATATGAGCAAGAAGAAAGATAACGAATTAGACGAGATGGGGTTGGTTCCCGAGCTCTTTGACGGCAAGCACCAAGTGATACCCATCATATCGGGTGGCGAGGATATTGTCGAGGATGTGAAGATTCCCGACGTTCTCCCCATCCTCACACTGCGCAGCTCGGTGATATTTCCGGCCCCGGTAACACCCAGCACCGTAGGCCGCGCCAGGTCGATAGCCCTGGTGCGTGCCGTAGAGGCTGCCGACGGACTTTTGGGTGCTGTGCTCCAGATAGATAGCGAGGTCGAAGACCCCCAGCCCGACGATATGCACAAGGTGGGTACATCGGCCCGCATACTCAAAATTTTGGAGATGCCCAACGGCAACCTCACGGTAATACTCTCGGGATTGGAGAAGATCGAGGTGGGCGAGTATGTCACCACGCAGCCCTACTTCAAGGCTACGGTGACGCCCGTCAAGGAGACTATGCCCGACCCGAAGAATGTCGAGTTTATGGCCCTTGTGGACTCTATCCGCGAGGTTACTCTCAACATCATCAATATCTCGCCCGCGATGCCCAAGGAGGCGGTTTTTGCCATCAAGAACCTCGACTCGCACCGCGCCATCATCAACTTCATATGTACGAATATGGACCTCACCGACGACGACCGTCAGAGGTTGTTGGAGGCCCCGGGGCTCTTGGCGCGTGCCCGCTGCCTGCTCGAGATATTGGTGCGCGAGCAGCAGCTTGCCGAGCTTAAAAACGAGATTCAGAACAAGGTTAAGCACGACATCGACAAGCAGCAGCGCGACTACTACCTCCAGCAGCAGATGCGTGTCATTCAGGACGAGCTTGGCGACGGCATAGATGCCGACGTGGAGCGTCTGCGCGAGGCGGCTAAGGAGAAGAAGTGGTCGAAGGCTACGGCCGAGCTCTTCGAGAAGGAGGTTGCAAAGCTCGAGAGGCTCAACCCCGCCATTGCCGAGTACTCGGTGCAGATAAACTACTTGCAGCTGCTCCTCGACCTACCGTGGGAGGAGCTCACCGAGGATAAGCTCGACCTGAAAGCCGTGCGCGAGCAGCTCGACAAGGATCACTTCGGCTTGGAGGAGGTCAAGGAGCGACTCTTGGAGCACCTTGCAGTAATCAAGCTCAAAGGTGATATGAAGTCGCCGATACTCTGTCTGTATGGCCCTCCGGGAGTGGGTAAGACCTCGCTCGGCAGGTCGGTTTCCGAGGCTATGGGTCGTAAGTTTGGCCGCATATCGCTTGGTGGTCTGCACGACGAGTCGGAGATTCGAGGCCACCGTCGCACATATATCGGAGCTATGCCCGGCCGTATCATCGAGACTATCAAGAGGTGTGGAGCGTCGAACCCCGTAATCATCCTAGACGAGATAGACAAGGTGTCGCGCTCGAACCATGGCGACCCGTCGAGTGCTCTACTGGAGGTTCTCGACCCCGAGCAGAACACCACCTTCCACGACAACTACCTCGACACGGAGTACGACCTCTCGAAGGTGCTCTTCATAGCTACGGCAAACAACGTTGCCAACATCTCGGCTGCGCTGCGCGACCGTATGGAGATGATAAACATCCCGGGCTACATCCTCGAAGACAAGGTGCATATCGCTCAGAATCATTTGATAGATAAGCAGCGCAAAGCGCACGGCATACCCGACGACAAGCTCTCGATGGGCGACGATACGGTGGTACGCATCATCGAGGACTACACCCGCGAGTCGGGAGTGCGTGGCTTGGATAAGCATATCGCCAAGATAGCCCGCAACCGTGCCAAGGCGATAGCCATGGAGGATAGCTTCGATGTGGAGCTGCGCCCCGAGGATTTGGAGGGTGTGCTTGGCAAGCCTAAGTTCAAGAACGACCGCTACGACATCGCCGGCATGCGCGGGGTGGTGACAGGCCTTGCATGGACCGAGGTGGGTGGCGACATCCTCTACATCGAGTCGATACTTACCCCGGGCAAGGGTAAGCTCTCGCTCACGGGCAACCTCGGCGATGTGATGAAGGAGTCGGCAACCATAGCCCACGAGTGGGTCATGGCGCACCACGACGAGCTCGGCATCGACCGCAAGATGTTCGAGGAGTGGGACCTCAACATACACGTTCCCGACGGAGCGATACCCAAGGATGGCCCCTCGGCAGGTATCACCATGGTTACCTCTATCGCCTCGACATACACAGGTCGCGAGGTTAAGGAGCGACTCGCCATGACGGGCGAGACGACGCTGCGCGGTCGTGTGACAGCCGTGGGAGGCATACGCGAGAAGATTCTTGCCGCCAAGCGAGCAGGCATCACCGAGCTTATTCTCTCGGAGCAGAACCGCAAGGATATCGAGGAGATTAAGGCCGAGTATATCGAGGGTCTTACCTTCCACTATGTCAATACCAACAGCGAGGTGCTCAGCATAGCACTGAAATAAGATATAACAGCACTACAACAGCACCAAAATCAGAATAGTATGAAGATGAAGTGTTTAGCAATTATTCCTGCGCGCTACGCCTCGACACGTTTTCCGGCCAAGCCCCTTGCGCTATTGGGTGGCAAGAGCATCATCGAGCGAGTATATCGCCGCGTAGCCGAGGCTGTCGAGGATGTTGTGGTGGCTACCGACGACGAGCGTATAGTAGCCGCTGTGGAGGCCTTTGGTGGCCGTGTGGTGATGACCTCGACGGAGCATCAGAGCGGCACAGACCGCTGCTACGAGGCACTGCAAAAGGTTGGTGGCGACTACGACATCGTTATCAACGTGCAGGGCGACGAGCCCTTCATACATCCCACGCAGATAGCCTCGCTCATCGACTGCTTCGATAACCCGAGTATCGAGATTGCAACCCTTGTCAAGCCCTTCGCCGAGAGCGACGGCATCGAGGCTCTGTGCAACCCCAACAGCCCGAAGGTTGTCATCGGAGGCGACATGCAGGCCCTCTACTTCTCGCGCTCGGTAGTACCCTACCTGCGCGGTGTCGATAGCTCGGAGTGGCTCAAACACCACACCTTCTACAAGCATATAGGCATGTACGCCTTTCGAGCTAAGACCCTCGGCGAGGTGACCGCCATAGCTCAGACCCCGTTGGAGCTGGGCGAGAAGCTCGAGCAGCTGCGCTGGTTGGAGAGTGGCTACCGCATAGGCGTAGGCATCACCCATATCGAGACCATAGGCATCGACACCCCCGAGGATTTGGAGCGTGCCGAGGCCTACCTTGCAACACATGAAACGAGATAAAACAACTACAAACCATATAGACCTATGAACCTTCCAAAGATTATTGCCGGACCGTGTGTCATCGAGTCGGCGGAGCTGCTCGACGTGGTAGCCCAGCGACTTGTGGCGATAAACAAGAAGCTCGGCACAGAGATTATCTTCAAGGCCTCGTTCGACAAGGCCAACCGCACGTCGCTAAGCTCGTACCGCGGTGTGGGCATGGAGCGTGGCTTACAGATGCTATCGGACATCGGCTCGAAGTATGGGCTGAAGCTGCTCACCGACATCCACGAGGCGTGGCAGGCAGAGCCCGTGGGCGAGGTTGTCGATGTAGTGCAAATTCCCGCCTTTCTATGCCGCCAAACCGACCTGCTTGTCGAGGCGGCACACACGGGCAAGATAATAAACATCAAGAAGGCTCAGTTCCTCTCGGGTACCGATATGCGCTACCCCTACGAGAAGGCCATAGAGTCGGGAGCTAAGGAGGTGTGGCTCACCGAGCGCGGTAATATGTATGGCTACAACAACCTTGTTGTCGATTTCCGCAACATTGCCGACATGCGCAAGATAGCCCCCACGGTAGTCATGGACTGCACCCACTCGGTGCAACGCCCGGGAGCTGCGGGAGGTAAGACGGGAGGCAACCGCGAGTTTGTACCCTCGATGGCCCAAGCTGCCAAGGCCTTTGGTGCTAACGGCTACTTCTTCGAGGTACACCCCGACCCCGACAAGGCACTCAGCGATGGCCCTAACATGCTCTATTTGGATGAGTTGGAGGGCGTTATCAGTTCACTACTATAACCGTATAACAGACCGACGATATGCTACCACACAACGATATATTGTTAGCCACGGGCCGCAACACGATACTTGCCGAGGCCGAAGCACTGCACACCATGGAGCAGGGCCTTGGCGAGGAGTTTATACGCGCCGTGGAGCTCATCCTCGCCTGCGAGGGCAAGCTTATAGTTACGGGCATGGGTAAGTCCGGACATATCGGCCGTAAGATTGCCGCCACGTTAGCAAGCACCGGCACGCCGAGCTTCTTCCTGCACCCTGCCGAGGCGTTTCATGGCGACCTTGGTATGATATCTTCGAGGGATGTGGTCTTGGCCCTCTCCTACTCGGGCGAGACCGACGAGATACTCAAAATAGTACCCTTCATTCACGAGAACAACGTTCCGCTTATCGCCATGACCGGCAAGCCGCAGTCGTCGTTGGCACGCAATGCCGATGTGCATCTCGATATCATGGTTCGCGAGGAGGCCTGCATACTTCGTCTTGCACCCACCTCATCGACCACCGCACAGCTGGCTATGGGCGACGCCTTGGCTACGACGCTTATGCGTGCCCGAGATTTTACGGCGATGGACTTTGCGCGTCTGCACCCGGGAGGCAGCCTCGGCCGACGACTGCTGATGACCGTGGGCCATGTCATGCGCAAGGAGGAGCTCCCCGTAGTTAGCCCCGACTGCTCGGCAACGGAGATGATACACCGCATAAGCAAGGGAGGTTTAGGACTGATTGTGATTTGCGACGGCGATACAATTATGGGCATCGTCACCGATGGCGATGTGCGTCGTGCGATGGAGCGTTACCGCGCCGAGTTCTTCAATATCCGCGCTATAGATATTGCCACACGCACGCCCAAGTGCATCTCGGCCTCGCAGAAACTTATCGAGGCGGAGAAGCTGATGACCGAAAAGAAGATTAACTCGCTGCTTGTAACCTCGGAGGAGGGCAGGTTGGAGGGCGTCATCCAGCTCTACGACATTAAACTATAAGCAATATGAGGTTGCGCGAATATATATCGAAGTTGGAGGCCGCAGGCGAGCTACAACGCATCACCACACCCGTAGATCTACGCTACGAGATGGCCGAGATTACCGACCGCATCTCGAAGATGGAGGGTGGCGGCAAGGCACTGCTCTTCGAGAATAACGGCACGCAGTTTCCGGTGCTGATGAATATGATGGGCTCGGATAGGCGTATGGCCATGGCATTAGGTGTAGAGTCACTCGACGATATTGCTCGGCGCATCGACACCCTGCTCAAAGGGGCTATGTCGCCCAAGAACAGCCTGTTGGATAAGCTACGCATGCTTCCGTTGCTGCAAGATGTGGCCAAGTGGTTTCCGCGCCGCGTGTCGGGGCGAGGCGAGTGTCAGGAGGTGGTATGGCGTGGCGACGATGTCGATTTAGGGCGACTACCGGTGCTCACATCGTGGGGATGCGACGGAGGGCCATTCATCACTCTGCCTATGGTCTGCACCTTAGACCCCGAGAGCGGCACTCCCAATATGGGCATGTACCGCATGCAGATATTCGATAAGCGCACAACAGGCATGCATTGGCACCGTCATAAGACCGGCGCACGCCACTACAACGGCTACAAGCTGCGCGGCGAGCGTATGCCTGTGAGCGTAGCCCTCGGCGGCGACCCTGCCTACGCCTACTCGGCAACAGCTCCCATGCCCGACAATATGGATGAGATGCTCTTGGCCGGCATGTTGCGACGCAAGCCTGTGAAGTTGGTCAAGTCTCTGACAAACGATATATGGGTACCTGCCGACTGCGACTTTGTATTGGAGGGATATGTCGATACCGCGGAGGAGTTAGCCGTGGAGGGTGCTTTTGGCGACCACACGGGCTTCTACTCGCTTACCGACCTCTACCCCCGCTTCCATGTCGAGGCTATCACAATGCGTCGCGATGCCGTATATCCGGCAACCATCGTGGGCGTACCCCCTATGGAGGATGCCTACATTGCCAAGGCTACGGAGCGTATCTTCCTTGCGCCCATACGTTTAGCCATACAGCCCGAGGTGCGCGACCTCTATATGCCCGAGGAGGGCACAGCGCACAACATCGCCATAGTATCTATTGCCAAGCGATACTTAGGACAGGCCAACAAGGTTGCACAGGGCCTCTGGGGCGCAGGACAGATGATGTTCAACAAGTATATGGCTATTACCCCCGAGAGCACCAACATACGCTCACGCAACGAGCTCTTTGCCCTGCTACGCGGCCTCGACCCCGAGCGACATCTTATCTGGTCGGATGGTGTTCTCGACGTTCTCGACCACGCCACACCCACCATGGGCTACGGCTCGAAGCTCGCCATAGACCTGACCGATATCGACACAGAGAGCTCGCCCACACGCTTCACAGCACCACGCACGGCACACCCCGAGGGAGGTGTCGAGCTCTTCAACACGGCGTACACCGAGGAGCTCGGACTGCTTGTGCTCTATGCCGAGAGGGAGTGGCGAGAGAGGGTCGATGTCGAGGCATACCTTCGCAAAAACAACATCACGGGCATCAAGTTCGTGGTTCTCTTCGACTACGGAGCAGCCGGAAATATGCGGGGTAGCGACCTCGTGTGGTTGGCAGCAGCAAATACCGACCCGCGACGCGACATACGCATAGCCAATGGAGTGGTAATCATCGATGCCCGCTCGAAACGCCCGGGATATGGCTCTAACCCGCCACGCTTCCCTAATGTAGTTACTTCGCTACCCGAGACCATACACCTCGTAGATGAGCGTTGGGCAGAGTATGGCCTCGGAGAGCTACAACCCTCGCCATCGCGACGCTACCGCAAGCTATGGCTGTCGGATAGTGCCGAGTGGTAGCATGAGACACCTCTCCACCGATAATTTCAGAGGGGCTATCTTCATTCTGCCCCTCATAGCGATAGCCGTCGCAATGATGCTCGTTGCGCGACGCGACGACACATACTCTACAACACCTCGCGAGCAACCTGCGCCAACGGCCGACACTATCGCTACGAGCACCTCAGCCGAGCTACCCCGCTTTCGGCCCTTCGACCCCAACGAGGCAGACTACGATGTGCTAATCGAGGCCGGTCTGCCACGCCCCGTAGCCGTAGGCATCATCCGCTGGCGAGCGGCGGGCAAGGTATATCGCATCAAGGAGGATGTAGCCCTGCTATACGACATGAGCGACTCGCTATATCGTCTTATCGAGCCATATATAATAATAGGTGAGCACTACCGCATCACGACTAAGCGCGACACCCTATACGGAGAAAGGGATGGAGCGAAGGGGCGTGCCACCATCGAGCCTACGCCCTTCGTGTTGGATAGTGTGACGGCCGGCTACTTACGAATGATAGGCTTCTCTGCGCGACAGGCCGAGCTTATCATCAGCTACCGCGAGATGATTGGCGGCTACCGCTCGTTGGAGGAGTTTGCCGAGT
Source organism: Alistipes sp. (assembly GCA_045588005.1). Lineage (GTDB taxonomy): Bacteria > Bacteroidota > Bacteroidia > Bacteroidales > Rikenellaceae > Alistipes. The sequence goes on from JAZNDK010000010.1 coordinate 12,703, forward strand.
GCTACGCCGTAGGCGCGGAGCGTGCCGAGGAGCTACGACCCTACATCCTCTTTCCACCGCGCGACACTACTACACGCCCCAAGAGCAGGCAGATAACCCTCCCCTTAGAGATAAATAGTGCCGACTCAGCCTCGCTACGCCAAGTAAAGGGCATAGGCTCTAAGAGCGTTGAGCATATCATCCGCTACCGCGAACTACTCGGCGGTTTCTACTCCGCAGAGCAAATTTCGGAACTCAGGGTGGTTACCGAGGAGAATTTTCAACGAATTTTGCAACAAATTTGGTGCGATAGTGCTCAAATTAAAAAAATTAGTATTAACTTTGCAGGCCCAAAAGCGTTGGAGGCTCATCCATACATAACGAGCCAGATGCTGAGGCGTATTATTAACCACAGAGAATTGAAAGGAGGTTGGAGTACCATCGAGGAGATGATTGATTCTGAAATATTCACAGAGGAGGAGGCTAAGCGCATTGCTCCCTATCTCGATTTTGGTACAGACTCCAAGTAGATTGTCTAAATTAGCCCACAAGGTAACAAGGTTGCCGCGGGCAGTACAGAGGGGGGGGGAGGTGACTACCGCGAAGAAGTATCACACAATAGAAAAAGATTATTAAATATTAAAAAAGTTATAGGATTATGATTATCATGCCCGTTAAGGAGGGAGAGAACATCGAGCGTGCCCTCAAGAAGTTTAAGAGAAAGTATGAGCGTACAGGTGTATTGAAGGAGCTTCGTCGTCGTCAGTACTTCACAAAGCCCTCAATCGCAAAGCGCGAGGCTATGCAGCGTGCTATCTACGTTGAGCACACCTACCGTCAGGAGGAGTAAGAGTACTATCTCTTTAATAGAGCAAGGCTGTCCCAATCGGGACAGCCTTTGCTGTTGGAGGAGTACACAGCACCCCGATATCGAACAAGGAATAGCCTCAATTATCGGCATCGCCCGAAGAGCCTACCCCCCTACGAAGCGAGGCCGTCATATAAGAGCGTGCTGATACCTGCGTATCGCCAAGCGTAGGGCCTCGAAGCTGAGTACCCCACTATCTCTCCACAGCGGCTTGCCCTGTCTAAAAAGGATGAGCGTAGGCACCGAGACGATATTGTAACGCCTCACGACCGAATAGGTCGAGACCCTGTCTATATCGATGCGTAACATCACAAGACCATCGCCCATAGCCATAGAGAGACGCTCGAGTACAGGCTCGATGGCACGACACGCCCCGCACCACGAGGCATGAAAGATTACAAGGGTAAGCCTACCCGAGGCGATGATATTATCGAAATCGTTGGCTGTCATAGAGCAAGCATTTTGAGTTAAACATCTACCGGTGTTCAACTCAAAATACGAGCCAAAGAGCATATCGCGCCGATAAAAGGTGCTACTGCTGCATGACAGCAGCGGGGAGCTCGTCGATGCTGCCAATAAAGACTACCTCGATGCCCTTAGGTCGCTTGATGCTCTTCTCCACAAACGACGACACCACGATACGCTTAAAGCCTAAGCGTGCCGCCTCGCCAATACGCTGCTCGGTACGCGGCGCAGGGCGCACCTCACCCGAGAGACCTATCTCGCCAGCACAACAGACTCCATCGATAAGCGGGCGGTCGTAGTACGACGATATGATAGCCGCAACAACGGCGAGGTCCATGCCTGTATCCGAAATCTTGAAGCCTCCCGCAAAGTTAAGAAAGACATCCTTCTGGAACATCTTCATACCTACCCTCTTCTCCAATACCGCGAGCAGCATGCTGAGACGACGGTGGTCATACCCCGTAGTCGAACGCTGCGGCGTGCCGTAGGCAGCACCGCTAACCAAGGCCTGCACCTCGATAAGGTAGGGCCTCAGACCATCGACCGCCGCGCCTACCGATATGCCCGAGAGGGGCACGTCGTAGTGCGAGAGCAGTATCTCGGAGGGGTTCTCCACAGCACTGAGACCGTTGTCGTGCATCTCGAAGACGCCTATCTCGTAGGTAGCACCAAAGCGATTCTTAATGCCGCGAAGGATACGGTAGGTGTTGTTGCTGTCGCCCTCGAATTGGAGCACGACATCGACGATATGCTCCAAAATCTTGGGGCCGGCGATAGTGCCATCCTTGGTTATGTGGCCGATGACAAAGATTGCCGTAGCCATACTCTTAGCTACGCGCAGCAGCGCAGCAGCGCACTCTCGAATCTGCGTAACACTACCTGCCGAGGAATCCACAGCGTCGCTATGCATCGTCTGAATAGAGTCGATAACCACAACATCGGGTTGCAGAGCCTCAATATGAGCCACTATATTTTCGAGCAGCGTCTCGGGATATACCGTACACTCGCTATTTCGTATGCCTATACGCTTGGCTCGCATCTTAATCTGCTCGGCAGACTCCTCGCCCGAGACATAGAGCGTTTTCAGCCCATTATCGCTGAGGGCGAGTTGTAGCGAGAGGGTCGATTTACCGATACCGGGCTCGCCACCCAACAAGATAAGTGAGCCGGGGACAAGACCGCCACCCAAGACGCGGTTTATCTCCTTGTTGGCAAGGTCGATGCGACGCGTGGCATGCTCCTCGATATCCTGCACCTTGCGAGGCTCGGCCTTGGGGAGTGTTGTCGTACGCGAGTGAGAGGACTCCTTGGCTACGACATGCTCCGTGATGGTGTTCCACTCGCCACACGAGGGACACTTACCTAGCCACTTGGGAGTCTCATATCCGCACGAAGTGCAGAAGTATGTGCGTTTAAGCTTCGACATCGCACTAATCTATGAAGAATCGGAAAATATCGCTGCCGTTGGCATATACCAGAAGTGCCAAGAGCAGGAACATACCTATCCACTGCACCACGATAAGGAACTTATCGCTCGGCTTACGACGCGTGATTAGCTCCCAAAGCGTGAAGAGCGCATGACCGCCATCGAGCCCCGGGATGGGCAGCAGGTTCATCACAGCCAACATGATTGAGAGAAGGGCCGTGATACGCCAGAAGCTCTCCCAATTCCATGCATCGGGGAAGACATTACCGATAGAGAGGAAGCCACCCAGCTCCTTGTACATCTTCGTATCGGGATTGACAATCATCTTAAGCTGCTCCCAATACGAGGCCACCTGCTCGCCAGCGTAGCGGATACCCGCGGGTATAGACTCCCAGAAGCTATATGTGCGTGTGCGCATCTCGATAGTCGTAGGCGCAAGACGTATTCCAATCATACCCTCCTCGTCGATAGGCACAGCCATACTAAGCAACTCACCCTCGCCACGCCTTACACCAAGCTCGACAACCGAACCTCGGTTCTGGGCGAGAATCTCGCTACCTATGCGGCTGTCGGGCGTAGCCACGCCGTTGATCGTTTCGATATGGTCGCCAGCTATAAGTCCCGCCTCGCGAGCAGCCTCGCTTGTGACCTCCTCGACGATATAGGGGAAGGCTATTATCTTCTGATATATCGACTTCCACTCGCCACTCTCACGCATAGCAACAAGACTCTCGAGCGGAATGTTAAGCTCCACAGATTCGCCATCACGCAACACCTCGACACGAGTATCGCTATCGACAATCAGAAGCTTCATAGCCACCTCGTTCACTGCCTCAATAGCCTCGCCATTGACGCTTATCACGCGGTCGCCATCCCTGAAACCTGCCTTCTCGGCCTCCTCGTCGAAGAGATAGCCATACTTGACATCGTCGTTGTGGACATAGCTCTCGCCCCATGTGTAGAGCACACCCGAGTAGATGGCCATGGCCGTCAGCAGGTTCATCACAACACCTGCAAGCATCACAATAAGTCGCTGCCATGCAGGCTTGGCACGAAACTCCCACGGCTGAGGCTCGCGCTTCATGCTCTCGATCTGCTCCTTATCTATCGACTCGTCGATCATACCCGCCAACGAGACATAACCACCAAGCGGCAGCCAACCGATACCATACTCCGTATCGCCTATCTTACGCTTGTATAGCGAAAACCATGGGTTGAAGAAGATGTAGAACTGCTCGACGCGGATTTTGAAGATGCGGGCAGTGATGTAGTGGCCAAACTCGTGCAATAGTACCAAGAGCGAGAGTGAGGCGAAGAACTGCAATGTTTTGATTAGTATTACCTCCATTTCTATAATCTTTCTTTTTCTTTCTGTCTGAGTGTTAAAATTTTAGAGTTTCAGGTAGCGCGTAGCGAGCTCACGCGCCTCGCTGTTCGAGGCGTCGTAATCCTCGATTGAAGGTCGCTCGACAAAGCTCGCCTCGGCAAGGGCATAGCGTATAGCACCCACAATATCGAGATAGCCGCACTTGTGGGCAAGGAAGGCAGCCACGGCCACCTCGTTAGCTCCATTCATCGTACATGCTGCCGTGCCGCCACGTCGAAGACAATCGTAGGCTATATCCAACGCGGGGTACTTCTCTCTATTGACCGCCGCAAAGCTCAATGTGGGATAGTCCAGTATCGAGAAGCTCTCCATAGGCTCGCCGGCACGCTCGGGATAGAGCATGGCGTAGCTAATGGGCGTGTGCATATCGGCATTGCCGAGCTGCGCCTTAACCGAGCCGTCGCTATACTCGACCATCGAGTGGACTATCGACTGAGGGTGTATCACAACCTTGATTCGCTCGGGCTCGATATCGAAGAGCCAGCGTGCCTCGATAACCTCGAAGCCCTTGTTTACCAAAGTTGCCGAGTCGATGGTTATCTTGGCTCCCATCTGCCACTGCGGGTGACGCAACGCCCTCTCGGGAGTCACCTTAGCGAGCTCGTCGATACTCAAATCGCGCAGGGCACCTCCGCTACATGTGATTATGAGGTTGCGGATACTCTCGCGACGCTCGCCCTGCAAGCACTGCATAATTGCCGAGTGTTCGGAGTCTATCGGTAAAATCTCGACACCCTTGCGTCGCGCCTCGCCCATAACCAAGTCGCCACCTACGACCAACGTCTCCTTGTTGGCCAGAGCGATACGCTTGCCACTGCCAATAGCTGCCAACGTGGGGTGCAGACCTGCATAGCCCACAAGAGCATTTACCACCGTGTCGCTGCGATAGCTCGCCGCAGCCTCGCGTATAGCCTCGCTGCCCGCCTCAACCTTGACCGCGGTGTCGGCCAGAGCCTCGCGCAGCGCAACGTAGTGACGCTCGTCGCCTATAACAACACTTCGCGCCCCAAATCTGCGAGCCTGCTCGGCAAGACGCTGCCAACGGCTATGTGCCACGAGGGTATCTACCTGGAACCTATCGCTGTTGCGCTCTATAATGTCGAGTGTCTGCTCGCCTATCGACCCTGTCGAACCAAGAAGCGTTACTCTCTCCATAGTTAATCTCTGTTTGGGTTCTTACTTAAAGATGATGTAGCGTTCGGGGTCTATGGCCGTGCCGTCACGCCAAAGCTCAAAGCCGAGCTCCGAGCCCTCGCTCTCGCCACTATGGCCTACACGACCAATAACGCTACCGCTCTCGACACTCTGTCCCTTGCGAACAAGCACCTCTACAAGGTTGCGATATATCGAGACATAGCCTCCACCATGCTGTATTGTCACCGCACCACGGCTATCGCCATACTGCTCGACGCCTACCACCGTGCCATTCTCCACGGCCATCACCGAGGTCTCGCCATCGAGACCCACAAGGGCTATATCGAAGCTCGACTCGGGCGAGTCGAAGCCTCGGGTTATATGTCCGTGCATCGGCGAGCTGAACATCGCAGCCTCGCTACGCAGCAGCTTGGTATTCGACAGCGAGTAGTCGCCCGTGGTGCTTTCCAAAGCTGCACGCAGCAGCGTATCGGCACGTGTGGGGAGTATGCGAGACTTGTCGTAGCGGATAGTGTCGGTAAGAAGCGTTGAGTGAAGGGCCGGTGTGCCACCACCCAAGATTGCCGACACCGCCTCGTTGTACTCCAAAATCATGTTTACATGACGCTCCATAGAGTCCAGACGTATGATATTCTCCGTGAGACGGTCGTGCAGCTGCTCGGAGCGTGTGCGGTAGCCGGGCAGAATATCGAGTATCGAGGTGTAGGCCATAAGCAGCAGTAGTGCGATAAAGATTACGGCAACCAACACCAAGAGGCTGCTCCACAACGCCAAAGGCGATATGTTAATACGCCAAATGATTCGATCCGACGCTCGGGTGCGCATCGACAGCTGACGCTTATCTGTTAGTCTATCCCAAAATCGCTCTATCATACTCCTACTGCTCTTTACTACATATATATAAATCTGCACAAAGATAACGAAAATGGCGCGATACTTTGTATTTTCGGCATAACTTTTTTACCTTTGCGGTAATATTTACACATTTAACACCACAGGATTATGGTTAAACCTACACTTTTGATACTCGCCGCAGGCATGGGTTCGCGCTACGGCTCGCTCAAGCAGATGGATGGCGTTGGCCCCAACGGAGAGGCTATCATCGACTACTCGGTATATGATGCTATACGCGCAGGATTTGGCAAGGTTGTCTTTGTCATCCGTCACTCGTTTGCCGAGGATTTCAAGGAGGTATTCAACGCCGAGCGTTTCGGCAACCGCATAGCGGTAGAGTATGTATATCAGGAGCTCGACTACCTTCCCGAGGGCTACACTCTCCCCGAGGGTCGCGTTAAGCCATGGGGCACAAACCACGCTGTTATGATGGCCTCGGAGGCTATCCACGAGCCCTTTGCAGCGATAAACGCCGACGACTTCTACGGCCGCGACAGCTACGAGGTTATCGCCGAGTTCCTCGGCACACTCAACGGCAGCGAGGGTCGATACTGCATGGTGGGCTACGAGGTATCTAAGACCCTATCGGAGAATGGCACAGTGTCGCGTGGAGTATGTACGGTCGATGGCAATGGCAACCTTACAAGCATGGTCGAGCGCACGCAGATTGAGCGTGTGAATGGCACTATTCTCTTCCACGATGGCGGTGCTGACGAGCCTCTGGCCGAGGATACTCCCGTATCGATGAACTTCTTTGGCTTCACACCCGACTACTTCCGTCACTCGGAGGCCTACTTCAAGGAGTTCCTAACGGAGAATATCGACAATATCAAGGCCGAGTTCTACATTCCTCGCATGGTAAACAAGCTTATTGGCGACGGCACAGCCACAATGAAGGTTCTCTCGACACGCGCCAAGTGGTTTGGCGTAACCTACAAGGAGGATAAGCCGCAACTTATGGCTAAGATCGAGGAACTTATCGCCGAGGGCGTATATCCCCGCAACCTGTGGGAGTAACAACCCGATAGGAGCAAAAAAATAAGAGGATAAGGGCTGACTAAATTGTTTTTTAGTCAGCCCTTAATATACTCTTAAACCGCTCTCCAACGGCCGTTATCTAACAATTAGCCCACATTCACTCTCCTTACTCTCAGGCTCACACTCTCTTCACTCTCACTTTCGCGCCCCTCACTCTCACTTTCGCGCCCCTCACTCTCACGCTCTCCTCTCTTGTGGCCCCTTTACTCGTCGAGGGGTATTTGGGTACACTCGATGCCTACTCGTTTGAGTAGCTCGATGCCATCCTCCGAGCGGTAGGGATCGGCATAGACCACACGCTTGATGCCCGCCTGAATGATAAGCTTTGCGCACTCTATGCAGGGCGAGGCCGTGACATATAGCGTCGAGCCATCGCAGTTGTTGGCACTCTTAGCAACCTTTGTTATGGCGTTGGCCTCAGCATGCAGTACATAGGGTTTGGTCTTACCCATATCATCCTCGCAGATATTCTCGAAACCTGCGGGTGTGCCGTTAAAGCCATCCGAGATAATCATCTTATCCTTAACAAGCAGAGCACCCACCTTACGGCGCACGCAGTATGAGTTCTCGGCCCATACACGCGCCATCTGCAAGTAGCGGATGTCGAACTGACGCTGTTTTTGCTCCTTATATCCCATAGCCTACGAGATTATTACTGACCCACCTTACCGTGGCAGTGCTTATACTTCTTACCCGAGCCACAGGGACATGGGTCGTTACGGCCTACCGTTTTATCCACCTTGATAGGTGCGGTCTTACCTCTATCGCCCTGACCTGCCGCAGCGGCTGCCGCCATACGCGAGGCTTGAAGCTTGTTTACGTCGATCTTGCTGCGCTGCTCGCGTGCCGACTGCACCGAGTCGGGGTTATTCTCCCTGACGGGAAGGTATGCCTTGTTTAGCACGGCAAGCACATCGCGGTTGATATCCTCGAGCATCTTCGAGAAGAGCTGGAACGACTCGAGCTTATAGATAAGAAGCGGGTCTTTCTGCTCGTAGGTTGCATTCTGCACACTCTGACGCAGGTCATCCATCTCGCGCAGGTGCTCGCGCCATGCGTCGTCGATAGTTGTGAAGAGCGCAATCTTTGCAAATACGCGATATATCTCGGCGCAATCCGTATCCTTACACTTCTGCAACTCCACAGGTATAGTGTAGCGCAGACGACCATCCGTGAGCGGGAAGGCAATGCGGCCCTCCATATTACCCTTGCGATCCTCGTAGATGCGCTCCATCGTGGGGCGTACAATATCGCTGATGGCCTTAGCCTTACGCTCGTAGTACGACTCCAAGTCGGCAACGATAGCCTCGATGATGGCCTGCGGTTTGAGATTAGCGTACTGCTCCTCGATGAGCGATGTTTCGAGAGCCACCTCGCGCATAAGGTCAAACTTAAACTCCTCGAACGAGCAACCCTCGTGTGCCTCGACAAACTTCATGGCGTAGTCGTAGCGCAGGTTGTTCATGTCGATATCGATACGCTCGCCATAGAGAGCATGGCGACGACGCGTGTAGATAACCTCGCGCTGCGAGTTCATGACATCGTCATACTCGAGCAATCTCTTTCGCACGCCGAAGTGGTTCTCCTCGACCTTCTTCTGGGCACGCTCGATAGCCTTGGACATCATTCCGGCCTGAATGACCTCGCCCTCCTGAATACCCATCTTATCCATCATCTTGGCGATACGCTCCGAGCCGAAGAGACGCATGAGGTTATCCTCCAACGAGACGAAGAACTGCGACGAGCCGGGATCACCCTGACGACCGGCACGACCACGCAGCTGTCTATCCACACGGCGGCTCTCGTGACGCTCCGTACCAATAATGGCCAAACCACC
>JAZNDK010000011.1:0-2648 GCA_045588005.1 Alistipes sp.
TCAAGTATGTCCCATCCGCCATTTCTCATGTCAGCGCCACTACTGCACCACTCTGACGACAAATTGGCTGCAACCGCTAATGGAGTGTAAACACTTCTTTAAGACCGCTGCGAAGTCGCGACCACTCACCTACCCTCAAACTACTCTCAAACTACCCTCAAACCACTCTCAAACTCCTCTCCGCTACTCTCGCCCCATTAGCCGAGTGCCACGTCGAGTATCATCATCACAACAAAACCGACAGCAAAGGCCACAGTGCCAATATCGGAGTGTTTGCCCTGCTGTGTCTCCGGGATAAGCTCCTCGACAACAACATAGAGCATAGCTCCCGCCGAGAAGGCGAGAAGATAGGGTAGTGTGGGTGAGATATGCTCAAAGAGCAAAATCATAACCAACGCCGATATAGGCTCGACAATGCCGGAGAGTGCTCCATAACCAAAGGCGTGGCGACGTGATGCACCATCGGCCCTTAGCGGTAGCGATATTATCGCTCCCTCGGGGATATTCTGTATAGCCATGCCGACGGCCAAAGCCATAGCCGCTGCCAAAGATATGCCCACCTCGTTATTCAGTGCACCCGCAACAACAGCTCCTACGGCCATGCCCTCGGGGATGTTGTGCAGCGTGACGGCAAGCATCAGCATCTGTCGTCGGCCAAGCTGCGACTTTATACCCTCGCGATTATCAGTTGTGGGGTGAATATGCGGCACAAGGCTATCTAAAGCCAGCAGAAAGAGCATGCCGAGGATGATGCCCGTAGCGGCAGGAAGCCAACTAAGTTTGCCCATATCGGCCGATAGCTCTATCGCAGGTATAATCAGTGACCATACCGAGGCGGCAACCATAACTCCCGCGGCAAAGCCCAATAGCCCGTTCTGCACGCGAGAGCTAACCTCGCGACGTGCAAAAAGCACCGACGATGCTCCTATGACCGTTCCTAAAAATGGAATAAGGAGTATATATAAGGTATTCATAAGACCTCTAATGTTAGCTCATAAATAAGGGGCTGCCCACCACCGTAGGAAGCCCCAATCAGAGTCCCCTATTGGGGAGTTATCAATCGTTGTGCCTTAATGCGTAGGCTCGCCGATTAGTAGTTCTCCTTCTTAATCTCGAAGTAGGCCTGAGGATGAGTACATACGGGGCACATCTGTGGAGCCTTCTTGCCAACGTGGATATGACCACAGTTTGAGCACTGCCAGATCATGTCGCCGTCGCGTGAGAATACCAAGCCACCCTCTACGTTGGCGAGCAACTTGAGGTAACGCTCCTCGTGCTCCTTCTCAATCTTACCAACCTCATCGAAGAGGAATGCGATGTGGTCGAAGCCCTCCTCGCGAGCATCCTTTGCCATCGATGCGTACATATCTGTCCACTCGTAGTTCTCGCCCTCGGCTGCTGATTTGAGGTTCTCGGCCGTAGAGCCGATGCCACCCAATAGCTTGAACCAAATCTCGGCGTGCTCCTTCTCGTTGGCTGCTGTCTCCTCGAAAATCTTAGCTATCTGAACGTAGCCATCCTTCTTTGCCTTTGATGCAAAATAGGTATATTTGTTACGTGCTTGGCTCTCGCCTGCAAAAGCTGTCCACAAATTCTGCTCGGTCTTTGTTCCTTTCAAATCTTTCATAATCCTTAAAGTTTTATAGGTTTGTAATTATATCTTTTATCTTTTTCCTGTTGCAAAGATAACTATTATTTCGTCATCCGCAATAGTTTTTCAATTGTATCTTTTTATCTCTACATAATTAAAACTTATAAAGTCCGAATATCCTATATATATATAACCTTTGGAAACCCTACCCATAAACCCCGTCATTGCGACGAACGGAGCCCCTCTCATTAAGGCCATAGGCCGTACCCAAATAATACCCAATAGGCGAAGTATTGCCTATATATGGTCTAAATTGAGTTTAACCAAATAGATGCCCACAATTTCGCCTTTCGCTTGCTTGCGAGAGACGATTTTTTCTATCCTTGGCGGACAATGTCCCCGCTGAGTGTTGTTCGTTCGGAAAATTTTGCTTAATTTTGTAGTGCTATTCTGTGGAGTAGCAGACATATTGAAAGTGTTTTTCGCACTCCTTATATGAGAATCTGACAGTTTTCAACGACTAAGGGAAGAACGAACAGCACTCATCTCTTGTATAGCTATGCGGCTATGCACTTTCTGTGCATATACCTCATACTATCCAAGTGTGGGGCATTGTAGCGTTTGTTTTAGTCGGGTTTTGTCAGAGCCTTCATATAGATAAACGGAAAATCAACTCCACACTTTCTTATTTTTATAACCCGCCGCATTGGAGTTGTACGGTAATAGGTGTGAACAGCACTTAACTTTTATTTACACACATATTATGAAACAACTTTTCACTTTTGTACTTGCTGCGCTATGTTTTGCGGCGTGTACGCAGAACGAAGTCGAGGAGCTTACGGCTAACCGTGCAGATGTTCCCGAGACATTGACCGTAGGCTTTGAGGGCGGCGATACCCGCATCGAGCTTAACGAGGCTTTGAAAACCGTATGGACAGAGGGCGACGAGGTCTCTGTATTCTATCAGTCATACGATAATATGCGCTGGGCGTTCCAAGGTGCGACCGGCGACCGCTCGGGCGAGCTAAAGCTTGTGAGTGGCGAGATTACAGAGCAG
>JAZNDK010000012.1:0-7011 GCA_045588005.1 Alistipes sp.
AGGAGTTGGTTTCAAGTGTTGTCTTCCTAAGACCGCTTGGCCTCCGACTTGGGACCTTCCTGGACTCCATCCTCTGTATGTACTTGCCGCACCAGGAGGCGTCGTCGTACATGGCGATGTACCTCGTGGTCACCTCCTTGAATCGGTCGTTGTCGATATAGTCAGTGTCTTTCTTCTTTCTTGCCATTCATTGGTAATGCGGGCGAGCAGCTCGCTGGCGACATCCTTGTCAATGCCGCAGATGCATCATGCATCCTTGCATCTGAGGGTGCTGCTGCGGAGGATAACAGCGAGGTTGCTGGCAACCTTATGTTGGAGGAGAGCATCCTCACCGAGATAACCCTTAATTGCGGCTCGGGCGTGGAGCTTGGCGCAAAGGCTAAGAGCTTCTATATCGGCCTTTTGCCGCAGACTTTCGAGCAGGGCATCACCGTCGAGGTGGAGTGCGGCAATGGTACTTCAACAACGAAGAGTACGGCTGGTAAGTTGGTTGTTGAGCGCAACCATATCGTGCCTATGGAGAGCTTTAAGTATGACGGCGTGCTACCAGAGGCCTATGAGTTGGCCTACACTACTAATGACGGCAAGGCTCTTGACCCCTACACCACCGAGGGCTTTGGCGGCGAATTTATGGAGAATATCTACGATGCCGCTACGGGTCGTGGCGTTTTGAAATTCGCGGGAGCTGTCACCACTATCCCCGAACAGGCCTTTGCTATCTGCGAAAACCTCACTTGGATAGATCTTCCCGAGGGTATCACTACTATTGGCGCGAGTGCATTTACGGGCTGTACAGCTCTTGAAGAGTTAACCATTCCAAGTACTTTGACCTCATTGGGTAGTGAGGCATTCAAAAATTGTTCGTTCAAGGCAACTATCAACTGTGAGAATATATCTTTTAGTGGTGCTGGCTTTACTGAGGTTATTATCGGCGATAGCGTAACGACGATTGGATCGAGAGCATTCAATAGTTGCGACAGTCTAACAAGTGTTACCATCGGCGATAGCGTAACGACGATTGGATATATGGCATTCTATAATTGCTACAGCCTAAGAAGTGTTACAATCCCCGATAGCGTAACGACGATTGGAGAGGCTGCATTCCATTATTGCCGCAGCCTTACAAGTGTTACAATCCCTGATAGCGTAAAAACGATTGGAAATTCTGCATTCTATAATTGCGACAGCCTAAAAAGTGTTACAATCCCAAATAGCGTAACGACGATTGGAAATTCTGCATTCTGGGATTGCGATAGCCTAACAAGTGTTACCATCCCCGATAGCGTAACGACGATTGGAAATTCTGCATTCGAAGATTGCTACAGCCTAACAAGTGTATATTGTAAGGCGACAACACCGCCTGCGGGAGGTGGTGATATGTTTAATACTTCAGACATAATTTATATTCCCGAGGGCTCGCTTCGAGCATATAAAATGGCTGAGAATTGGAGCGAGTATGCAGATTGCTTTGTTGAGTACGACTACAACTCAACGGTGACTATTAGCTACACAACCTCGGATGGTATGCCTGTGGATGCTCATGCGCCAATTGCAAGTAATAGCTATCAGAATGGAGTTGGCGAATTGAAATATTTTGGAAAAGATATTATCCCAGCATATCTATTCTATAAATGCGATAATTTAACATCTGTAACTATCCCCGATAGCGTAACGACGATTGGAAATTCTGCATTCTATGATTGCTCTAACCTAACAAGTGTATATTGCAAGGCCACAACACCGCCTACATTGGGGAGCAATGTCTTTAAGACGTATAATAATGGATATGTCAATCTCGGTTGTGCGATTTATGTCCCTGCCGAGTCGGTAGAGACGTACAAGGCAGCCGAGAATTGGAGCTCTTATAAATCGCGTATCGTCGGCTATGACGTCGAGACTGGCGAGGTATTTGTATCCCAAATTAAGTACACTTCCACCACAAAGGTTGAGACTTATACCCCATCAGCCTTTAATGTAGCTATTATTTCTAATGGATGGGATGAAACTACTAGCGAGGGTGTTATTACTTTCAATGGCGAGCTAACGACGATTGGAGATAAGGCATTCTATTATTGCCGCAGCCTAACAAGTGTTACAATCCCCGATAGCGTAACGACGATTGGTAATGAAGCATTCTATCAGTGCCACAGCCTAACAAGTGTTACTATCCCTGATAGCGTAACGACGATTGGAGATTATGCATTCTATTATTGCACCAGCCTAACAAGTGTTACAATCCCTGATAGCGTAACGACGATTGGAGAGGGCGCATTCTATTATTGCAGCAGCCTAACAATTGTATATTGCAAGGCGACAACACCTCCTACGCTCTCATATGACACATTCTACGCATTGCCTAACGCGTGCCAGATTTATGTCCCTACCGAGTCGGAAGATGTGTACAAGGAAGACGCAGGTTGGAGCAAGTATGCCGCGAAAATTGTTGGCTACATCGAGTAGGGCGAGATGGTAGAGTAGAGCGATGCTCTTATAAGGTACTCAGCGCGAGCCGAAAGACTCGCGCTGATGTTTTGTTTGGGGGAGTATGGGTTATATGGGTTATATGGGTTATATGGGGTAGGAGGGTTAGGTGGGTTAGGTGGGTGAAATGGGTTATATGGGTTAAATGGGAATTTTTTCGTATAGCCCACGGAACACACGCAACCCACGTAACCCACAGACCCCACAGACCCCACCAAGACCGCAGGCCGTACCCACAGACCCCACGCAACCAACGTAACCCATTAACCATCAACCCATAGACCCGCTACTACTCGATAGCTATCTGTCGCGCTGCCGATGCCTTATCCGCGCCGTCGCGCTTCGGGAGCTTTATGCAGAGTATGCCGTGGCGCATCTTCGCAGTGATACGCTCCTTATCGACACTCTCGGGGATGGTGAAGAATTGACGGAACGCGCTGCACGAGAACTCGCGACGCAGGTAGTGGCAGCACTCCTCCTTATCGCAACTCTTGCCCTCCTTATCACAATTTTTGGGCTCCTTGTCGTCGTGCTCCTCGCTCTTTTCGAGGCTCACCATAAGCTGGCCGTCGGCCGTAAGCTCGATTTTAAGGTCATCCTTCGACATACCCGGAGCGGCAATCTCAATCTTGAACTTGCGGTCGCTCTCGATGACATTCACCTGCGGAGCTGTACCGCGACGAAAATAGTAGTCGGGCCACGCCTCGGCAAAGATGTCGCCGAGGGTTGCAGGCATGCGATTGTACTTCTTTAACTGCATCATAAAATGTAATTTTAAGGTTAAACTCACCCCGAATAGAACAAAATGCGTACCCAAAGTCAAAAAAAACGGAGAAAGTGTTGGTCGGATAAAATATTATCCGTACATTTGCGCGCTAAAAACCCCGTAAGCGCGGGTTATGCGTATATTATTAACCAATAAATTTTTATAGCAAATGGCTGTTAAAATTCGTTTGGCACGTCACGGTAAGAAGGGTTATGCCTTCTATCACATCGTTGCCGCAGATAGCAGAGCGCCACGTGATGGTAAGTTCATCGAGAAGTTGGGTACATACAACCCCAACACGAATCCTGCTACAATCGATTTGAAGTTCGACCGAGCTTTGGATTGGTTACTTAAGGGCGCACAACCTACGGATACTTGTCGAGCTATCCTCTCGTACAAGGGCGTAATGTATAAGAAGCACCTCTTGGGTGGCGTTGCTAAGGGCGCATTCTCAGAGGCTGAGGCTGAGGCACGCTTCAACAAGTGGGCTGAGGCTAAGCAGGGCAAGATTGATGCTAAGAGCAACAAGCTCGCATCGGATGCTACTGCTGCCAAGAAGGCTCAGCTCGCTGCCGAGAGCAAGATTAAGGAGGAGCGCGCTGCAGCTATCGCCGAGAAGAAGGCTGCTGAGGCTGCCGCTGCTGCTGAGGCCGCTGCTGAGGCTGCTGAGGCTCCCGCAGAGGAGACTGAGGCTGCTACCGAGGCTTAATCTCTTGGGTGCGATGCTCGCCGTGGGACGCATAGGCCGACTATTCGGCACGGATGGTGGCGTGATGATTACGCTATACGCCTCGTTCCCCGACGACTTCCGAATGGAGGAACCGCTGTTTGTCGAAATTGACAAGCTGGCGGTTCCTCTCTTTTGTTCTCGCTTCGAGCGTCGAGGACAGAGTGGTGCCGTGGTGCACTTCTTCGACATAGACACGGAGCGCAGAGCCGAAGACTTTATCGTGGGCCGCGAGATATTTATCGCCGAGGAGGAGGCCGATAACGACGACGAGTTCTACATGGAGGACCTTATAGGCTTTAAGGTCGTTGTGGATGGCTCGGAGGGCGAGATTATCGACTACTACGACAGCGAGGCCAACCCTCTCTTCGAGATAGAGCTTAACGGCAAGGAGCATCTTATCCCCGCTGCCGAGGAGTTTATATCTCACATCGACTTCGAGGCGCAGACGATAAAATTTGTACTCCCCGAAGGCCTGCTCGAATTATAGGGCATGATAGTTATACCTTTGTATTATATATAGCGACATTATGGATAGTTTGGAGAGCAACTACAAGCGCGAAGATATATACGACCAGCATAAAATCGAGGAGCTCATGCTCCATTATCGCGAGATTTTGCGCCTTTTGGGCGAGGACCCCGAGCGTGAGGGCCTTATCAAAACCCCCGAGCGCGTGGCTAAGGCTATGTCGTTCATCACAAAGGGTTACAACCAAGACCCCATCGCCATACTACGCTCGGCGATGTTCAAGGAGGAGTATCAACAGATGGTACTTGTCAAGGATATCGAGCTATTTTCGGTATGCGAACACCACATGCTCCCCTTCATCGGCAAGGCTCACGTCGCCTATATCCCTAATGGACATATCACCGGTCTGTCGAAGATTGCCCGCGTGGTGGAATGCTTCGCCCGCCGTTTACAGGTGCAGGAGAGGCTCACGGTGCAAATTCGTGATAGCATACACGAGGCTCTAAACCCGCTTGGTGTGGCCGTGGTTATCGAGGCGAGCCATACCTGTATGCAGATGCGTGGCGTGGAGAAACAACGCTCCGTGACTACCACATCGGCATTTACGGGTGTATTTCTCTCGGACCCTCGTACCCGCGACGAGTTTATGCAGCTTATCAAGTAGCGAGAGTAGCAGAGTCGGAGTATGCGTGTTGTCGTAGGTCTGTCAGGAGGTGTCGATTCGTCGGTGGCCGCCTATCTGCTCAAAGAGCAGGGGCACGAGGTCATCGGCCTCTTCATGCGTAATTGGCACAACACAACAGGCACACTCGAAGGCGACTGTCCGTGGTACGACGATCAAGTTTTTGCCGAGCTGGTTGCCAAGAGGCTCGACATAGAGTTTCATTATGTCGATCTCTCGGAGGAGTATCGCCGCCGCGTTGTCGATTATATGTTTGCGGAGTATGAACGTGGCCGCACACCCAATCCCGATGTACTGTGCAACCGCGAGATTAAGTTCGACGTATTTCTCAAAGAGGCACTCAAACTCGGTGCCGAGCGCGTAGCTACGGGACACTACTGCCGCCGCGAGGAGTGGGTCGATAGCGACGGCATAACCCACTACCGCCTGCTGGCAGGCAGCGATTTGAACAAGGATCAGAGCTACTTCCTCTGCCAACTTAGTCAGGAGCAACTATCCTACGCCATGTTCCCCGTTGGCGACCTACTGAAGCCCGAGGTGCGCCGTATCGCCGAAGAGCAACACCTCGCCACTGCTAAGCGTAAAGATTCGCAAGGCATATGCTTTGTCGGCAAGGTCGATCTACCAACATTCCTTCAACAGAAGCTCGCCGCCAAGGAGGGCAACGTGCATGAGATTCTACCCTCCTCGCCACGCTTCGTACGCCACTGCGACGATGATGATTATAAGGCCCTATCGGAGCCCTATCGTCTCACGGTACGCGACGGTAAGAAGATAGGCACGCACAACGGAGCACACTTCTACACCATAGGTCAGCGCAAGGGTTTAGGCATAGGTGGCAGAAAGGAGTCGCTATTTGTTATCGGGACCGATGTCGAGCAGAATGTAGTCTATGTTGGCGAGGGCGACTCGCATATAGGCCTCTACCGTAAGGCTCTGCACATCGCCTCGGATGAGGCGCATTGGATATCTCCAGAGGAGCGTATGCATGTTGGCGAGCGACGCCACTACGAGGTGCGCATACGTTATCGTCAGCCACTACAACATGCTGAGCTTATCATGGAGGAGGATGGCCTATATATCCTCTTCGACAATCCTCAGAGAGGTGTCACCGCGGGGCAGTTTGCCGCGTGGTACAATGGCGACACTCTTGTCGGCAGCGGCGTAATCAGCAAGTAGAGGATTATGGGTTAGGCTAATCTCAAATAGAGGTAAGAGGTAAACAGAGAACTAATACCCATAACTACCCTAAGCTACCCCACCAACCTCCTCGCCAATAGAGGCCCACACATTTCTCAACCAACGGCGAAAATATATGGCCTAAAAGTTGGTATTTCAGAAAAATATTATTACTTTTGTAAGCTATTGAAGTCCAAATTACCGCCATTTTGTCGCATATGGCGATGATTTGCGGCTGGATAGAGCATTGTATCAAAAGAAATAACTATTATTTTTAATTATAAAAACAAGACGATTATGGCAGATGTAAAACGTGTCTATACCTTCGGCAACAAGGAGGCTGAGGGTAACGGCAAGATGGGCGAGTTGCTCGGTGGTAAGGGTGCGAACCTCGCCGAGATGAACCTTATAGGTATTCCGGTACCTCCGGGATTTACCATCACAACAGATGTATGCTCGGAGTACTACGCCGAGGGTAAGGAGCGAGTTATCGAGTTGTTGCGCCCCGAGGTGGAGGCAGCAATCCAGAATATCGAGAAGCTCACAGGTCGCAAGTTTGGCGACTCTAACCTCCCCTTGCTCGTATCGGTACGTTCGGGTGCGCGTGCATCAATGCCCGGTATGATGGACACTATCCTCAACCTCGGTATGAACGACGAGGCAGTAGAGGCTATCGCCAAGCTCTCGGGTAACCCCCGTTTCGCATG
>JAZNDK010000013.1:0-64523 GCA_045588005.1 Alistipes sp.
GTTAGATTTGAGCTCGATTAAGATATTGACTCGGATGGGACATACTCGAAGTATTTCCCATTCGGGGCAATGATTGAGAGCTCGAAGATGACCCCTTATCACGACAAAGAACATGGTTTGTTGTTAGAAGGGGTTAGATACAACGCTCGGCGAATTTCGAAGCGATGGGCTGTACTAAGGCGTACTGCCCATTGCTGAGATAATTCGTTAGCGGCAGTAGATGACCCCTTATCACAACAAAGACCCCTTATCACAACAAATAGACTATTCGGCATCAAGAGATAACGCCTCCACCATCTCCGCGAACTTGTCATTCTTCTCCGATAAGAACCTAAGCCTATCTTCAAGGGTTATCGGTTTGTTTACCTTAACCCTCTCATCCACAACAACTCGAAGATCGATAAATCCATCTACCCCTGCACTCTCAGCAAGGTGCAAAACCCACTCGTTGTTGTTTCGTTTCAACTCATCTCCCACATCCTGCGAGGCGGCATGCACCGTGACGATGTTACCCTCGACGCTCATAGTCTCGAATACCACGCCAATGCGGGGATTGCCGGACATCAGAGCCTTGACAAACGAGGCCTTAGAGGCGTTAATCTTCGACTCGGTGTCGGGGTCTATCCTCACGCCCGATGCCGCACCCTCCTCCGCAGGCTCCGTAGCTCCCGATAGACTCGCCCCCATCATGGCGTTTAACGACATTATCGCCTTAGGCCTTGTCACGCTCGCTCGTTTCGGAGCTGTAGGCGGTGTTGTATCTCGCTGCTCGGGCATCGCCCGCTCGACCATGGGTTGGGGTCGCAGTTGCGCTGCCGTGGGCTCTGCGGACACAACCTGCGGTTGCGATGCCACGGGTCGAACCTCCTGTTGCGGAGTTACAGCGTGCGACGTCTGCTCCGAGGGGCTTCCCGACGGCAAATCGGGGAGAGAGAAGTCGGTCGCAAGGGTTGAGGATGCTACCTCACTATTTTTTTTTTGGCCGAGACCCGCAATCTTCATAAGTCCCAGCTCTACAAGTAATCGTTGGTTCGACGATTGTCGTATTCGCCCATCTATCTCCGTGAGTAGCGATATGCCGTTGAAGAGCAGGTCGGCATCACACTGAGCCGCCTGAGCGCGATAACGCTCGATAAGTGCCCCTGTAAACTCGACAAGCGACGCCGCAGGGCCCTTTGCCATAAGAAGATCGCGGAGGTGGGCATTAAGACCCGTCACGAAGACCTGTGGCGAGAAACCGCGCGAAAGCACCTCGTCGAAGAGCACAAGAGCATCGGTATAGCGACCCTCACGCAACATGTCGGTTACCGTGAAGTAGGTGTCGTAATCGAGAACATTGAGCGTTGCAGCCACATCCTTATAGTTGAGATTATTGCCACAGAACGACACTGCCTTGTCAAACATCGAGAGAGCGTCGCGCATACCACCATCTGCCTTGTGTGCAATGAGGTTTAAGGCTTCGTCGTCGGCCTCGACACCCTCCTGCGAAGCTATATAGCGTAGATACTCCACACCATCCTCAACCTTGATGCGATTGAAGTCGTATATCTGGCAACGCGAGAGTATGGTGGGGATGATCTTGTGTTTCTCGGTTGTTGCCAAGACGAAGATGGCGTGGCGCGGAGGCTCTTCCAAAGTTTTGAGAAAGGCATTGAACGCCGCAGACGAGAGCATGTGTACCTCGTCGATAACAAATACCGAGTAGCTACCCTGCTGCGGAATGATGCGCACCTGCTCGATAAGGTTGCGGATATCATCTACCGAGTTGTTCGACGCAGCATCGAGCTCATGCACATTTAGCGAACGACCCTCGTTGAACGAACGACACGACACACACTCATTGCAGGCCTCGCCGCCCTGAGGGTTGAGACAGTTTACCGCCTTGGCAAAGATACGCGCACATGTGGTCTTACCTACACCTCGCGGTCCGCAGAAGAGATAGGCATGCGCAAGCTGTCCACGCTCGATAGCATTCTTCAAGGTCGAGGTAATATGTCGCTGACCCACAACCGAAGCAAAGGTTGCGGGGCGATACTTTCGTGCTGAAACAACAAAATTCTCCATAACTCGACAAAGATACTAATTTTTTCGTGACCTCGTACGCACGCACGCGATTTTTTCCTCACTCCGAGCACTATTTCCCGCAAAAAAGAATACCTTTGCTCCCGAGAATTTTTAACAACAAGGGAGATGACGACATTTTATCGCATAGCAGCAACCACCATTGCACTGCTCGCCATAAGCCATATAACACAGGCTCAAAACATTTACAGCAAAGGCTTTAACCTTATAGTATTAGGAGACACACAGCCTCAAACCGAGGAGCAGTTTCAACGTCTTGAAGAGGATATATTCCCCGAGATTAGAGCGATACTCTCCGAGTACGATACAACTGACGAAATTCCCGAGGCGATACTTATCACAGGAGATGTGGTGTGGGATACAATGGAGTTTATGCCGCGCATCAAGAGTCTCTTCTCGACACTCGGTGTACCCCTTTACACAGTTATAGGCAACCACGATTACGACCGCGCTATTGAGGGTCGCGAACGTCGTGCTGCGAGGGAGTACCGCCACAATTTCGGACCGTTATACTACGCCACAACACTTGGGAGTAGTCGCTTTATAGCCTTAGATAACATCTTATACAACAGCTATAACGACTACTCAATAGGACTCGACCGCAAGCAGATGCGTTGGCTGCGACGCGTCATCAGCGAGACGCCCTCGGATATGCGACTTATCGTAGCCATGCATGCCCCAGCCGTAGATTATCGTAGCGGTGAGCTACTACCCTACGCCCGCGAGATTGTCGAGGCCACAGAGGGGCGCGAGCTGCACTTCGTAACGGGACATCGCCACCGCAACAACACTTGCGACATTGCCCCTAATGTCGTTGAGCACAGCGTAGCCCAAGTGAACGGAAACCTATGGTTTGCTCCTCTCTGTGCCGATGGTACACCGCGTGGCGTACTTCTTATCGAGGAGCGCGACAACAGCCTGTCGTGGTTCTTCCGCACACTCGGACAAGAGGCTGATTATCAGCTCAGAGCATGGCGCGAAGGCGAGGTCGCAGGCAATGAGGAGTATATCGTCGTTAAGGCATGGGGTGTAGATAGTAGGTGGAGCATACTTAGCAGCGAGGATGGCAACATTTGGCACGAGATGGAGGCTATATCTATCGTCGATCCCGACTATATCGATTATGTCGAGCAGGAGGCATCCTATGACGAGGTTATAATGCAACGACTGCGTAACTCGGCACGCCCCTCAGAGCACTACTTCCGCTATCGTCGTAGTTCACCGGAGAAGAGCGTAACAATCGAAGCTACAGATCGTTTTGGAAGGTGCTACACACTCGTTATTCCCTGACGATACGCCGTGTCACAGCTAACGTCGCAACCGAGATTCGGGCATCGGGCATAGCACGCATTATGGCCGACACGCAGGCCGAGAGCGTTGCTCCCGTAGTGAGCACATCATCCACAACGAGGATATGCCTACCGCGTAACTTTTTAGGGCGACGTACCGCAAAGAGTCCCTCGACATTATCCCAACGCTCCGCACCGCTACGGCGAGCCTGTGGAGGGTTGTTTCGCCTACGAACAACAGCATTACCGACACAATCGACACCAAGCTCGCGGGCAATAGCCTCGGCGATATATCGCGACTGATTGTATCCGCGACGCATAGTCTTCAAGGGGTGCAATGGCACAGGGACAACCACATCGACATCGTTGTAGAGGTCCGAGGCTCGAAGCTCCGAGCCATACCACTCACCCATAATCTTGGCGGCGGCCCACTCGCCACTATACTTGAAACGGTGGACCATATCTCGCCACAAGCTATCGCCCGAGAAGAAGATAAACGACGAGCCGTGCACGATAGGTACAAAGTTCGATATCTTATCCTTCACGGGATTATCCTCCTCGCGCCAAAAGTATGTGAGGGGTATATCGCTTCGACAACGAATGCATACCCCGCGCATATGCTCGCTGACATGCTCGCCGCAGACAATACATGCCGAGGGAAAGAGCAGCGAGCGTATAGACCTCAGAGCACTACCAACAATCGACATCGACATTTATTATCAAGGACTTATATTTGACGTCAGCCTCAACCTTAGATAGCACCTCACGAAGAAGCTGACGTGCACGACGCATCGAGGCTCCACTCTCTATTTTGAGGAGTATCTCCATTCGATACTCGCCTCGCAATCGCTCGACAGCCGCTGCCGCAGGGCCTAAGACTCGCGACCCGAACTTGCGTCGCATAACCTCGGCAACAAAGCGAGCTCCATCGCCAAGCAACGAGCTATCCTTATGGCGCAGCAGCAGACGTACAAGGTGTGAATAGGGAGGATAGCCAAAGGCCTCCCTCTCGCGCAATTCGGCAAGAGCCATATTACGATAGCTGCCATAAGCCACCTCGCGTATCACAGGGTGGTTGGGCATTGAGGTCTGCACTACAACATGTCCACGGCTATCGCGACGACCGGCACGCCCCGCCACCTGCGTTATAAGCTGATAGGCACGCTCCGCAGCACGAAAATCGGGAGCCGAGAGCAGATTGTCGGCATTTAAGATGCCTACCGTTGTAACACCCCCAAAATCAAAGCCTTTACCCAAAATCTGTGTACCAACCAAAATGTTGGTTGCTCCCGTCTCGAACTCTCTGACGATACGTTTGAAGGAGCTCTCCGACGAGCTAGTGTCGCCATCTAAGCGTGCCACACGAGCCTCGGGGATAAGGCGAGCAATCTCCTGCTCGACACGCTCCGTACCAAAGCCCATCGGGGCCATATCCTGAGTCTGACAGTTGGGGCATATATGACTATGCTCCTCGGAGTATCCGCAGTAGTGACACTCCATACGAGATGTTGCTGAGTGCTGAGTGAGGGTCACGTTGCAGTGCGGACATCGCGGCGAAAAACCACATGTGCGACACTGCACATAGGGGGCATAGCCTCGACGGTTTTGGAAGAGCATCGCTTGATGTCCCTCGCCGAGCGACTCCTTAACGGCGTTGAGCAGGTCGAGATTGAAGTGTGTACGACGCTCCCCACGTTTAACAGCTCGAAGAGTATCAGAGACAATAACCTCGGGGAGCACCGCATCGCCCCAACGCTCCGTAAGCTCTACATAGGCATACTTGCCCGAGAGGGCATTTACATAGCTCTCCAACGAGGGTGTCGCACTGCCGAGCAGTAGGCGAGCTCCATATATCCGCCCCATAACAACAGCTACATCGCGGCCATTATAGCGTGGCGGAGGATCGCTCTGCTTATAGCTCGGGTCATGCTCCTCATCGACAATTATAAGGCCCGCATGACGCATAGGCAGGAAGAGAGCCGAGCGCACACCTACGATAAGCTCGCCGCCCGACGAGGTGGCAAGCCTCAGATAGGTCTGTCCACGACGCATAGGCGTAAGGCGCGAATGGTAGGTTGTCGTACGACCCTCGAAGATGCGCTCCAAGCGTTCGATAAGTTGCGATGTGAGGACAATCTCGGGGACAAGGAGCAGCACATCACGCCCCGCAGCAAGCTCTTCGGCGATAAGGTGGATATATATCTCGGTCTTGCCCGAGCCCGTAACACCATGAAGCAGAGCCACTCGCCCCTCGGCATGAGCCTCCCGGATAGAGCATAGAGCCTCGGCCTGAGCCTCGGAGAGCTGCGGCAAGATAGGCGACTCGCTCGCCACGGTAAAGGGCTCGCGTGGTCGCAGCTCGGTAACAATAAGCCCCTTGCTCCTCAGCGCAGCCATGGCCGCAGCATCGGCATCGACCATACGGCGTGGCACAAAGCCATCGCGAGCACCGCGCTCAGCAGCCAACGCTGCAATACTATCCATTGTTGCCGTGCGGCGCGGAGAGCGTCGTGCATGCTTAGCGACGTATGCGGCTAAGGCCTCCTCCGAGCGCAACTCCTCGACAAGAGCTACAAAGCTCTCCATCGGGGGCTCGATACTGCGCTCGTCGAGCTCCGCGATAGAGGTTGCCGAGGGCTTAGCCAACGAGGGCAATGCAACACGCATAACATCGCCCAGATAGGCCATATAGTACTCCGCAACCCACTCCCAAAGACGCATGGCCTCGGCCGAGAGCAACGGGAAACTATACAACTTGCGGAGTATAGGTTTCAGGCGCGGATAATCGGGGCGTTCAGCAGAGAGAGCCCACACAATACCCGTGTAATAACGGCTGCTGCCAAACTGTACGACAACGGCATCGCCTACCACAATACCCAACCCCTCATCTACCTCAAAGGTATAGGCCGGTTGTGCCAATGGTAGAACTACCTGTGCGTATAGCATGGCAGCAGCTTAATTTGTGGAGTATGCTCTATTAGAGCTTGTTGAGCGCGTCGAAGCCCTGACCATAGACACCCATAACCGAGCCTACGGTGATAAAGGCATTGGGATCCTCCTCGCGCACGAACTTCAAGATTGTCGAGGTATCTCTCTTACGGCAAACAACCATAACAGCCTTAGACTCAACCTTATTATACCAACCCATAGCATCGATAAGCGTAGCTCCGCGATGCGCCTTGGTATTGATCATCTCGGCCATACTCTCGTAATCCTTACAGAAGATCATAATCTGGTTAGACTGCTGGTTGCCAGACTGCACGAAATCTACCGTGTAGCCAATTACAGCAATCATAATGAAGCCGTAAATCATTCTCGCGAATGCCAACGACGAGAGCGGTGCAATGTTTGTCAGCTCGATAGCCGTGCCAGCATCACCATCCACTGCAATATTTACGGTAGTAGAGAGAAATACCGACGAGATAAGGATACCAAAGTCGGTCATAAGCAACACCTTACCATAGCTTACCGTGCGGAACTTATTGATAATCATTGCAACGATATCCGTTCCACCCGTAGAGCCGCCCTGCATGAACGAAACGGCAATACCTACACCGCACGATGCAGCACCAAGCACAACAAGCAGTAGTCGCCATGCATCAACGCCCACCAACAATCTCACCATTAGATCGGGAGCAAGGCACTTATCCACGAGGTTGAACATCACCGACATCATCAAAATACAGTAGAGAGTCTTGATACCGAACTTCCAACCCACAATCATCACACCGAGGATAAGAAGAATACAGTTGATGATGAAGATAAGGTTACCGATAGTGAAGAAGCCCTCCGAAAGCGAAATGGGAAGAATGGCGTTGATAAGTGTAGCTAAACCTGCCGCACCACCACCCATACCACCAGCGGGAAGTACGCACAACTGCCAGCCAAAGGCGTAGCAAAACATACCGAAGGTCATCAGCAAATACTCCTTAATGCCGATGAGAATCGAACGAGATGAGATGTTCAAACCCATGTCAATTCAAAAAAATTCAAGTTAGTAATATACCTTAATAACCTATTGCAAATAGCAATTTCGGGGCAAATGTACAAACTTTAACCCGATTTGTGCAATATTTTCCACAGATTTTACAA
This sequence comes from Alistipes sp., assembly GCA_045588005.1. Lineage (GTDB taxonomy): Bacteria > Bacteroidota > Bacteroidia > Bacteroidales > Rikenellaceae > Alistipes. The sequence goes on from JAZNDK010000013.1 coordinate 7,464, forward strand.
CCGCTTTTGCAACGCACGATAAATCAGCGCATTGCAAAAGCCGATCAAAACATCTGTTTACAAGTCGTAGAAGAGTTTAGGCTCTTTGCCCATAACAAAGCGAAGCTCACCACCCGAGACAATCTCCTCGTGGGTGATATATCCGCGGCGAAGCTCCTTGCCATTGAGCTCGACACGCTGCACATAGCGCGCCGACTCGCTATAACCCTCACGAACAACGCTAAATACTCCACCCTCAACATCTATCTCGGCACGATCGACCATCGGCACGCCCAAAACGTAGCGACCGGCAGCCGGCTCTACGGGGTAGAAGCCGAGTGTGGTCATAATGTACCATGCCGACATCTGGCCGACATCCTCATTACCCGAGAGGCCATCGACAGCCGTAGAGTACATCGTAGCCATAACCTCGTAGAGGCGATCTGCCGCCTTCCACGGCTCGCCCAACATCGTATAGAAGTAGATGATGTGGTGGCTCGGCTCGTTGCCGTGGACATACTGACCGATAAGGCCCGAGATGTCGGGCGTTACATCCTCGCCCTCCATCTTTGTATCGGCCGTAAAGAGTCCGTCGAGTCTCTCGAGCGTAGCCTCTCGGCCACCAAAGCACTCGACAAGCAGGTCGAGATCCTGCGGCACAAGCCATGTATATTGCCATGCGTTACCCTCGCAGTACTCGTTGGCGATACGCGATGCGTTATAAGGGTTGAAATCCTCTCGCCACTCGCCCTTAGACGACTTGCCGCGCACAAAACCTGTCGAAGAGTCGAAGTAGTTGAGCCATGAGTGGCTGCGCTGCTCCAAATACTCCTCCTCGGCCTTGCCCAACATCTTGGCTACCTCGACAGCCGCAGCGTCGGCAATAGCAAACTCCATGTCGTGAGCGATAGACTCGGCTTGAAGGTCATTAGGCATATAGCCATAGGCCTTACGGTAGCGACCACCGCGGATATCGTGCATGCATGAGCCATAAATCGCCTCCCAAGCACGCTCAGCGTCGATACCCTCGATGCCCTTAGCCACGGCATCCGACACAGCGATAATACCCGGAGAGCCTACCATACAACCATTATCCCAACCCCAAAGGTGCCAGATGGGTAGGAAGCTCTGCTCGTCGTAGATGTTGAGCATGGTATTTACAACATCATCCATACGCTCGGGATGTGTGATAGTCATCAGCGGCAACTTAGCGCGATAGGTATCCCACAACGAGAATGTTGTATAGGTGTCGTGACCCGGGTTGGCGTGTATCTGGTTATCGGCACCACGATACGTACCATCGACATCCGAGAAGAGCGACGGAGCGACGTACATGTGGTACATACCCGTATAGAATATCTCCTCCTGCTCGGCCGTTGCGCCAAAGATACGAATCTTCGAAATCTCGCTATTCCACTTCTCGTATGCCTCCTTGCGTGTAGTATCGAAATCGGCAGCAGCAACCTCGGCGTTGAAGTTGAGCTCCGCACCCTCATTACTTACCGACGAGAGAGCCACCTTAACACCGATCTGTTCGCCCTCCTCGGTACGGAAGTTGATGCGATAGTAGAAATTATCCTCGCCAATAGGCTCGAACGACTCGAAAGGTTTCGAGAACTCGATGACGAAATAGACCTTCTGATTGTTAGCCCAGCCGTAGGTGTGACGCCTACCCACCACGCGGCAGTCGCTCACAGCCTCGGCATATAGCTCCTCAGGGCGATCCCAGCAGCCGCCATGCACCAGGTCGAGGATGATAGCCGCCTCGTCGCTTGCAGGGAAGGTGTAGCGATGCAGACCACCACGCTCCGTAGCGGTCATCTCGGCGAGAATGTTGTAACGAGTCAAGGGGACAGAGTAGTAGCCCGGCTCGACAACCTCACGCGAGCGGTCGGCCTCCGACCAGAAGCCCGTAGAGTAGTCGCCCAGACGGCCACGGCCATAGGTAACCTCGCCCACAACGGGCATCAACGTAACGTCGAACAGGTCGCCACAGCCCGTACCCGAGAGGTGGGTGTGCGAGAAGCCGATAACGCTATTCTCCGAGTCGTGGTAACCCGAACACCAATCCCACTCCTGAGTGATGCTTGTAGGGCCTACCTGTGTCATACCAAAGGGCACGTTAGCACCCACAAAGACGTGTCCGTGACCTCCCGAGCCAATCTTAGGATCGACCTTTGCGGCATAATCCACAACCGAGCTCTCATTTGCGCAGCCCGCGAGTGCAGCTACGACCAAAAGGGTTGAAAGCAGTTTTTTCATAGTTAATATAGTTTTAGATTTAATCTCTTTGCCTCGATAAGTTCGTTGTGCGATATACGGAAGCGGTCGATACTCTTGCCACCAAGCTCGACACCCTTGCTACTGATGTAGCGACCATCGCCCTCGGTCGTAATGACCACAGTGCCGTGGTCGGTATCTATCTCGACACGCTCAAAGCGCGGTGTTGTAATGGTGTAGTAGGGCTCGCCCGGGCAGTCGGGGTAGATACCCATCATCGAGAACACCGCCCATGCCGACATTGTCCCCGTATCGTCGTTGCCCGGCAGACCATCGGGGGCAGTGGTATAGTTCTCATCGAGGAGGCGGTGTACCCACTCCTGAGTGAGATGAGCATAACCCTTAACACGGCTAAATAGGTAGGGATAGGCTATGTCCGGCTCGTTCGTAGGGTCGTAATAGCCACCTTCGAAGACCCCGAGAAGTCGTTCGACAAAGCTCTTTGGACCGCCCATAATCTTAATCAGAGCCTCAACATCGTGGGGTACAAAGAAGGTATAGTTCCACGAGCTACCCTCATGGAAGCCCACCGTATTCGAGAAGTTTGCTCCCGCAGCGGGGTCGAAGGGTTCGATAAATTGGCCCTCCTTATCGAGAGGTCGCATGACACCATACTCCTTACAGAAGTAGTTGCGCCAGCCGGCAGCCCTACGCTCCATTTCGCGAGCAAACTCCCTATCGCCCAGCTCCACAGCAAAGGCCGCAAGAGCATTGTCGGCAACGTAGTACTCCAGAGCATGCGATACCGAATTATCGCCCGACATATCGGCTGCAAACCACCCCACGGGGATATATCCTCGCTCAACATAGGGGTCTATATCGGGGCGTATGGGGTTGCGCTCGCCCTCGGTCATCGCCGACCTCTTCATCGCCCTATATGCAGCCTCAACATCGAAGTCGCGAAGGCCTTTGAGATAGCTATCAACAATAACAGGTATAGCCGGATCGCCCTCCATGGTGAAGGTCTCGCGGCCATATAGCTCCCAACGAGGCAGCCATCCCCATTCCTCGGACATAGCTACCATCGAGCGTAGCATATCGCGCTGACGCTCGGGATATACAAGCGTAAGCAACTGATGGAGATTACGATAGGTATCCCACAGCGAAAATACGGTATATCGCTCATAACCAACAGCTATGCCCACATCGCCACGCTCCATGGTCGGATACTCGCCATTGACATCGCTAAGCAGATTGGGGTGCAACAAGGCGTGATAAAGAGCCGTATAGAATATCTTTCGGTCATCCTCCGAGCCACCCTCAACGCGGATACGGCCGAGAACCTCGTTCCAACGGCCATAGGCCTCCTCGCGCACCTCGTCGAAGCTGCGCCCGCCCACCTCGGCATCGAGATTACGTCGAGCATTATCTATCGAGGTATAGGATATGCCCACCTTAACCTCGATCTGCTCTCCGCACTCGACCTCGCCAAACGAGAAGTAGAAGCCGATGTCGTCGCCCATCATCTCGCGCGAATAACGCTCGTAGAGCTTATACTCGCCGCTATCGCCCGACCACTGAGCCTCGATACCCGACATCTCGGGTTGTAGCTTCCAGTAGCCCGTAGTAGTTGCTGCGCGTGACACGCGGGCAACAAAATATATCGGAAAGACTGCCTGTGCGTTATAACAGAACGTACCCAAAAGACGCACTCCCTCGACCTCGGTATCGCTGACACGACGCAACATCGCCCCCGACTCGTTCGAGAGTGCCGTGCCGAGATTTACGAGGATATTGGCCTGACCTCCCTCCGTAAAGGTGTAACGCTCGACCGAGGCACGCTCGGTAGCCGTCGCCTCGGCTCGCACGCCGAACTTGTCGTATGTCGTAGCGTAGTAACCCGCCACAGCCACCTCGTCGCTATACTCCGAGCCATGGTCATAACGGTCGGGCTCGACACCGCCCGTCGTAGCCATAGTTATCACCGCACCGAGCTCGGGGCAACCTACACCACTGAGAGCTCCATGAGCAAAGCCCACCGAGTAGTTGTTGCGCACATCGTAGGGGGTGCTCCACCAGCGCGTATCCTTATCGTAGCGATTCTTCTCCGAGCCCGTAACGTTGAATGGCACGACAGCCATCATGCCGTGGGGCACAACGGCTCCCGGGTGCGTCGCCGAGTAGTCGGCCGTGCCGATGAAGGGATCGACATTTGCGGCATAATCGACCTGCTGTGCAGAGAGACCCGTACAGAGCGCAAGGAGAAGCGCGACGGTAGTAACAATGTATCTCATCTTCTAACTCTAATTTAGTTTTATGACAAAGCCGCCGCCCGCCTCCATACGCACGGTAAGCTGCTCGGGCAGAGACTCCTTATCTATTCGTTTATACTCGTAGGCGGGACTATTAGCCTCCACCTCCACGCTATCGCTAAACACCTCGATACAGGTATCTATGTCCCTGTCGCTAAGTGATATAGTGACCTCTCGCGGCGCTGTGCCATTAAGTCCTGCGACGTATGACGCGCCATCAGTCACCCCCTCGGCCACGATATACTCGCCTATCTTGCCGTCGGTGCATCGCCACTCACGCCATATCGTAGGAATTTGTGCAAGAAAACGGCTATACTCCGCCTCCGCCTCATAGGCCGTGGGTGAGTCACAAAGCATTGCCAACGGCTGATTATAGAGAACGTACATCGCCAATTGATGTATCCTCGTACCCTGACTCATTGGGCGCGAGTAGTTGGGCTCATACTCTCCCCTTGCGGCATTGCGCATAGCCCCCGGGGTATAATCCACAGGGCCGGCCACACCACGAATAAAGGGGAGTGTCACATCGTAGCTTATCTGATTGTGCTCCGCACCGAGCCACTTCATCGTTTCGAGACCATGGACACCCTCAAAGTTTATGGCATTGGGGTAGGTGCGTTGCAAGCCCGTAGGCTTATACACACCGTGATAATCTACAAGCAGTCTATACTTGGCAGCAGTAGCCGCCAACTCATATACGAAGCGCACCATGGCTTGGTCATCCCTATCTAAAAAATCTACTTTGAAGCCCTGAACTCCCATATCAGAGTAGTAGCAGCAGAGCCCCTCAATATCGCGTTGCAGAGCCCAATAGCCCGCCCAAAGGATGATGCCCACACCGCGCTCACGGCCATAGGCGACAAGCTCGGCAATATCAATCTCGGGCACGACCTGCATAAGGTCGGCCTCGCCCGTAACGCTCCACCCCTCGTCCAAGATGACATACTCTATGCCGTAGCGCGAGGCGAAATCGATATAGTATTTATAGGTTTGGTTGTTGATGCCGACCTCGAAATCGACACCCTCCAATCCCCAGTCGTTCCACCACTCCCAAGCCACCTTGCCCGGCTTAATCCACGAAGTATCCGCAATACGGCACTCATCGGCAAGCCTCCACACGAGGTCGCTGTTGGCTATCTCGCAGTCGCTATCACCCATCGCCACCACACGCCACGGAAAGGTGCGCTCGCCACTACACTCGGCAATATATGGCTTACGACTACGCACCATACCCTGCAACATGTTGTAGCCGCCCTGCTCAACAACGTCGGGCAGCGGCGCAAACTCCGTGTCGATAACCGCATCTTGGTCTCTATTCGACAGAAACATACCCGGGTAATCTTCGAGGTTAGCCTCCGAAATCCAGAGCTTTACATCGCCACGCTCCACATATATTGGGGCAAAGATAAGTCTGCGCCAATCGATGCTCCTAATCGGCGTATATGCATAGACATTCTCGAACGAGGTCTCGAACTGCGTGGCGTAATCCGACGTAGCATCGGGGCGGAAATTGACGTAGGGTATCCACGCCATATCGTCGCCGCAGAGCGCAAACTCCGCCAACTCATCCACAACCCTATACTCGCCCGCAACGTAGGAGATAAAGCGGTAGGCCACACCATCGTCATAGGCGCGAATTTCGACGCCATACTCCTCACCCTCGGGTCTCAGCACCACGCCCACATCGCGGCCATGCTCCCTCTTCCGCTCAACCGCTACTCGCCCAACGCTCTCGCCCCATACGCCTCGGTCGGTCGTCATAGCAAGGCGCGACGGAGCGATAACCTCCTCGCCCGCACGACTCACCGCCCAACGCATCGAGCCACCGCTCCAATCGAGCGATATTACGTTCAGTCCATTCTGTGATGTGAACTCCACACGCTGCCCCTGACCGAAAGCGCAAACCTCGGCAAGAACAGTGAGTAGTAATATGGCACACAATCTTCTCATACAATCCCAACATTCTGACGTTTAGCCCCTCTCCGCCGTCGATAGAAGTCCGCAAGCAGCCTCTATATCCTCACCTCGCGAGGCTCTGAGCGTCGTCTGTATGCCGCGCCGCGTGAGCGTATCGCGGAACTCGATGATACGCTCCAACGGAGGTGAGAAGAATGGCGAATCGGGAATCTTATGGAAACGGATGAGGTTTATCCTACACTTTATGCCATCGAGCAGTCGCGAGAGCTCCTTGACATGACGCGGCGAGCAGTTCATACCCTCCAAGACAATATACTCGAACGATACGCGACGCTGGTGTGTAAAATCGTAACGACGCAAGATGTCGCACACCTCCTTAATGGAGTAGGCATTCTCGATAGGCATAATCTCGCGACGCTCCTCCGAGAAGGGGTTATGCAGCGATACGGCGAGGTGCACCTTCGACTCGTCGAGAAGTCGTGGTAGCGTCTTAGCCACACCCGATGTCGATACGGTGATGCGCGTTGGCGACCACGCCATACCCCAATCCGAGGTTAGAATATCGAGGGCGCGTAGCACATTGTCGATGTTATCGAGCGGCTCGCCCATACCCATAAATACGAGGTTGGTGAGTTTGTCACGCTCGGGGATCGATATTATTTGGTTGATAATCTCGGTAGCCGAGAGGTTGTGACGCAAACCCATGCGACCCGTAGCACAGAACTTACAGCCCATGCGACAGCCGGCCTGCGACGACACACATAGCGTCATACGCTCGCCATCGGGAATGAGTGCCGACTCGATATACTCACCCTCGAAGGTGCGGAAGAGATACTTCTTCGTGCCATCGACCGACTCCGACACTTTGAGTGGCGCAGAGAGGCCGAGCTCGGCAGCCTCTGCAAGCCTCTCACGGGCAACCTTCGAGAGGTCGGTCATCGCCTCTATGTCGGTGACAAAACGAGAGTAGAGCCACTTGACAATCTGCTTGTGAGCAAAGGCGGGCAGTTGCAGCTCCTTACAAAGGGCCTTAATCTCGTCGGGCGATGCTCCATAGAGCCTTATTTTGGTAGATGCACTCATACTCTATTCATGGTTACGACCACAAAAATAGTAAAAAATAAATATTTTTTCGGGGTAATGATACATTTTTTGGAATTTTATATATATCTTTGCATAGTGTAGTGCGCACATTTGTGTATTACCGCTGTCAAAAATGCGGTGTCGGCCGCGTTTTAGGGCTTGGTTAGTTTGAGCTAAGATATTAAAAACTAAAAAAATAGCTATAAATGGAGATTAAAAAATCACCAAAAGCAGACCTCGAGAAACAGAAGGTGCTTTTCCTACTGATTGGCCTTGTGATTGCATTGGGTATTACAGGCCTTGCGTTTTCTATCAACTCTAAGCCTGAGGCAGGCGAGTATAAGCCCCCCAAGCGCGAGACAACCGAGATGGAGCAGATCGACCAGACCCGTCAGGATCAGCCCGAGACTCCTCCCGAGCAGCAGAAGGCTCAGGCTCAGGTGGTAACCGATGTGCTCAACATCGTATCTAACGACCAGAAGATCGAGACTAACATCGTCTTCACCGATGATGCCGACGACTTCGACGACTTCGATATCGTAATCGAGGAGAAGGAGGAAGAGATCGAGGAGGAGGAGATCTTCGTGAACGCCGAGGTGATGCCCTCGTTCCAGGGTGGCGACCTCTCGAAGTTCCGCAACTGGGTTATGGAGAATGTGAAGTATCCTCAGATCGCTCTTGAGAACGGTATTCAGGGTAACGTGGTTGTATCGTTCGTGGTTGAGAAGGACGGTAAGATGTCTAAGATTACTATTCTCCAGTCGCCCGACCGTACACTCACCGAGGCTGCTATGGCTGTATTGGATAAGGCCAACAAACTTAAGAATGGTTGGAAGCCCGGTAAGCAGCGTAACAAGCCTGTACGTGTAACCTACACATTGCCCATCTCGTTCCGTATTCAGAACTAAAAGGCAACCGAGCATATTTAGGGGGTTCCGCCGATGGGTGGCACCCCCTTATTTTATCAATTATCGCCTTGATGCCACGGTGTGATAGCCCACAATAGAGAATATGGCGATACATTATAATATATAAAGGTTAGATGAAAGAGGAGAGAGAGAAGAGTCAGCGCAAGCAGGAGACACAGCCCTCCATCGAGGAGCAAACAACGAAGGCTGTTCTTGTGGCTGTCATTCGCGATAGTCAAGACCCCAACACGGCACACGAGTACCTCGACGAGTTGGAGTTCTTGGCTGAGACCGCAGGTATTGAGAGTGTGCGTCGCTTCACACAGCGACTGCCACAGCCTATGTCGAAGATATATGTCGGCCCGGGAAAGCTCCAAGAGATTGCCGAGTGGTGTAAGGAGCAGGAGATAGATGTTGCCATCTTTGACGACGAGCTATCCCCCGCGCAGACTCGCAACATCGAGCAGGCTATGCCCTGTCGCGTTATCGACCGCACGCGCCTTATTCTCGATATATTCATGTCGCGAGCACAGACCGCCTATGCCAAGACTCAGGTGGAGCTGGCCCACAACGAGTATATGCTACCGCGTCTCACGGGTCTTTGGACACACCTTGAGCGTCAGCGTGGTGGAACAGGAACACGTGGTGGTGCGGGTGAGCGCGAGATCGAGACCGACCGCCGTATCGTGCGCAACCGCATATCAAAGCTCAAGGAGGATCTCAAAAAGATTGACCGACAGATGGCCGTGCAACGTTCAAACCGCGGACAGATGGTGCGCGTAGCACTTGTGGGATATACCAACGTGGGAAAATCTACGCTGATGAACCTCGTGTCGAAGAGCGAGGTATTTGCCGAGAATAAGCTCTTTGCAACACTCGACACTACGGTACGCAAGGTGGTCTTTGACAACCTCCCCTTCCTGATGTCCGATACGGTAGGTTTCATCCGCAAGCTCCCGACGCAGCTCATCGAGTCGTTCAAATCGACGCTCGACGAGGTGCGCGAGGCCGACCTGCTACTGCATGTCGTGGATATTTCGCACCCGAGTTTCGAAGATCAGATTGCCGTAGTCAAGCAGACTCTCGCCGATATTGGAGCGAGCGACAAGCCTACGTTCCTTGTCTTCAACAAGATTGACGCATATAGCTACACCCCGAAGGAGGAGGATGACCTCACGCCCGTAACTAAGGAGAATCTGTCGCTCGACGACCTGAAAAAGAGCTGGATAGCCAAGGCTAACACCCCCTGCATCTTTATCTCGGCACGCGAGCGCATAGGCATCGACAAGCTACGCAGCGATCTCTACGGCATGGTACGTGAGATACACGCCGGCCGCTACCCATTCAACAACTTCCTATACTAACGAAAAACCTTAAAGCTATGATACACATACTCAACCAGAAGAACTCAATCCTGAATAAGTTCATTGCACAGATGCGCGACAAGGAGGTGCAGCGCGACTCGATGCGTTTTCGTCGTAACATGGAGCGCATCGGCGAGATTATGGCCTACGAGATTTCGCAGAGTCTCAACTACTCGACCCGTATGATCGAGACTCCTCTGGGTATCGCCGCCGTAGAGTGCATCGACGACAAGATTGTCGTTGCCACAATCCTACGCGCAGGCCTACCCTTTCATCAGGGTTTCCTAAATTTCTTCGACGACGCAGAGAATGGCTTTGTCTCGGCCTATCGTAAGAGCCGCCCTGACGGCAGCTTCATCGTCGATGTGGAGTATGTATCAACATCGTCGCTAAGTGGCAAGACCTTGATACTTGTCGATCCAATGTTGGCCACAGGCACATCGCTAATGTTGGTATATGACGCCCTCGTGCGTCGTGCCGGTGAGCCCGACCACACCCACTTTGCAGCAGTCTTTGCCTCGGAGCAGGGTGTCGATTACGTCAAAAAGCACACCTCGCCCGAGAAGTGTACGCTATGGTGTGCAGCCGTAGATGAGGAGCTCACCTCGAAGTCGTACATCGTACCCGGTATCGGCGACGCTGGCGACTTGGCCTATGGCGAGAAGTTGTAACCACTATCACTAAGCCTATCGCAGAGGTGTCGGCACTCTATCAAAGAACAAAGTTTGTGGTGGCAACATTTGTTGTCGCTCTGCTGCTTTTTACGCTCAACCGTGCCGTATTTCTCATCTATAACCACGACTTAGCCTCGGGCTACGGTATCGGCGAGTTGATGCTATGCTTTGTGCACGGCTTGAAGCTCGACATAAGTGTCGCGGGGTATATCTCGGCTATTCCACTCCTGCTATCTATCGCCACGCTATGGATTGATCTTGGCGACCGAGGGTGGATGTGGCTGCGACGTGCCGTCATGCTCTACTTCGCGATAGTAGTCACAATTATTGGCGCGATCGAGACTGCCGATATAGGCATGTTTGGCGAGTGGCAGCGACGCATCGACTCGCAGATATTTATCTACACGCCGCGCGAGATGATGGCAAGCCTCTCGGCCTCGGACTATATCTATGCGGTGCTCTATATAGGTACTACGCTTGTTGTGGGCCTATCGCTATACCGCGTTGTAGCGAGCCTCTACTTAAAAGACACAAAACATCGGAAGGTGGGTCAGCGAGTGTTAGCCACAGCCTATATGACACTTATGGCTGGCCTACTCTTTATCGCCATACGCGGAGGGGTCTCCACCGCAACAGCGAACATCTCGAAGGCCTACTTTTCGTCAAAGATGTTTCTCAACCAGACGGCCGTAAATCCGCTCTTCTCGCTCCTAGACTCGATGTTCTCGGAGGAGGATTTCGATAGCTATCGCTACATGGAAGAGGAGAGGGCACGCGCCATTGTCGAGAGCATTACAAGCTCGGATAACGACTCGACCGAGAGGTGGCTCACAACACCTCGCCCCAATATCATACTACTCGTTGTCGAGGGCATGGGCCGCACAATAACCGAGGCCACAGTAGATGGAGCTGACGTCACACCAAACATCAACGCCCTTGCTAAGGAGGGATTATGGTTCGACAGCCTCTACGCCTCGTCGTTTCGTACTGACCGTGGCACTGTCGCCACGCTGAGCGGTTTCCCGGCTCAACCGCAGATGTCGGTTATGAAGTACCCGAGTAAGGCGGCAAATCTCCCCGGCATAGCCTCGACACTTAGCGAGGCGGGGTATGCCACACGCCTATTCTACGGTGGCGATGCCAACTTCACAAACACTCGCGCCTACCTCTACGCTACGGGCTACGACGAGGTTATCGACGAGTCGGTATGGCAGTTGGATGGTCACCGCTCGAAGTGGGGATATGCCGACGATGCGGTGCTTTCGGCCGCCGCAGAGGCAATCATCGAGCGTATGGATAGCGGTGTGAAGAGCTTTGACACAATACTCACGCTTAGCAGCCACGAGCCCTTCGAAGTGCCATACGAGAGGCTGCATGACAAGACTTTGAACGCCTTTGCCTTTACCGATGCTACGATTGGGGTCTTTGTCGAGCGCATGCGCCATAGCCGACATTGGGAGGAGCTCATCATCATCATAATCCCCGACCACGGCTACCCCTACCCCTCGTCAGTCAGCAGTTCGAGTGCCGAGCGACACCATATCCCTATGATATGGCTCGGAGGAGCACTCGCCAAACGAGGCGTTATCGAGGATTATGCCGCACAGACCGACCTTGCCGCCACGCTGCTTGCCCAATTGGGCTTGGAACACGACGACTTTGTGTTCAGCCGAAATATTGCTGCTGAGGGGGCTAAGCTCTTTGGTTATTGGACCTTTAACAACGGCTTTGGTGTTATCGATAGCGAGGGCGTTACAATCTACGACTGCGACAGAGACGAGGTTGAAGGCAACACCTCATCTGACCATGCTCAACGCATCGAGTATGGCAAAGCCATGCTTCAAACAACATTCTCGGAGATTGATCGACTATAATCCGAGTTAGAATACCTCTCTTAAAATACGCAGAGACTCCACCGAGCGTATCGACTCCAAATGGTAGGTATAGTATCGTAGCATAGCCTCTAAGAAGGCTACGCGCTGAGTGCGGTTAAGGCCTATCTCGCCTAAGTAGCGCACATCGCATTCGAGCATATCGTGCAGGAGTCTTGCATTCTCGGGGTCTAACGATATGCTCTGCAATAGTGGCGTTGTATGATAGTGGCCATCGCGAATATCGAGCCACGCCCCATCGCGATACTCGTTGTCGGGCGAGAAACCCAACGGGCGGCTCAGGTTTGCAAGAAACCATAGATGGAAGTTTGACACCCCCTCATCCAAGGCATCCAAGGCGGCTACCGAGCCCCACACAAAGTCGAAGAGAGCCTCGCTCTGCTCGCTCTCCTTGACGAGGCGATAGAGTACCTCGGCCATAAAGAGCGAGATGGTCGATTTACGCACATCGAAGGGCGAAGATTGCAGCACCATGGCCGGCACAAGGTCACGCATGCGGTGTAGCGACATCTTCGACGACGTAAACCCCTCGAACTCGACGGCAAACATCGGTTGTAGCAGAGCCATGCGCGAGCCCTTAGCCGAGGGTTTGACACCCTGTATCATATAGCTCTGTCGGCCATGAATATCGGTGAGCATATGTACGATAACACCCTTCTCGCCATACTTCAACGTGCCGAGAACGATGCCACGCGCCTTATAACTCTTCATCGCCGCCATACTCTCCTACTCGGGGTCGTGCCAACGGCCATCACGACGTATAATCTCGATAAGGTGGTCCAAAGCCTCGCTCTGATGTATGTTGCGCTCGACAATCTCTCTGCCACGATAGAGCGTTATATGCTCGGGCGAAGAGCCAACGTAGCCGTAGTCGGCATCGGCCATCTCGCCCGGGCCGTTTACTATGCAGCCCATAACACCTATTTTCAGATCTTTGAGGTGCGAGGTACGCGCCTTAATCGCTGCGAGGGTCGATTGAATATCGTAGAGTGTGCGACCACAACTCGGACAGGCAATATACTCGGTACGCGAGAAACGGCGACGCGATGCTTGAAGAATCATAAGCTCGATATCGCTACGCTCGGCCTCGCTAAGAGTCGGAGCATCAACCCATACGCCATCTGCCAAGCCATCCAAGAGCAACGAGCCCATATCGGCAGCTGCATATATCGCCACCTGCTCCATGTCGGCATGGTCGTAACGACGACGAATAACCACAGGGCGAGAATCCTCACGAGCAAGAATTGCTGCTCGCCACTCGAGCGTCGGATTCGCGGACACGGCATCCACAACCACATAATCGTCACTTAGCTCACTGTGAATCACGGGCTTAGCCATAGTACGCGGAGCATATTTCGTCGGCAAGTAACCACCAATACTGCTCACCGCAAAGCTCTTATCGCGCTTGGAGAAGTAGCCTACGAGCATCTCGCCTACGGGGACCTCTCTTTCGGGGTCCTCGGTAAGTGACACGCGCAGCGTATCACCAATGCCATCGGCAAGCAGAGCTCCGATGCCCACAGCACTCTTGATGCGACCTTCGATGCCATCGCCTGCCTCTGTCACGCCGAGGTGCAGCGGGTAGGTCATCGACTCGCGCTCCATAGCCTCGACAAGTAGGCGGTAGGCGTGTACCATAACCTGAGTGTTGCTCGACTTCATCGACACCACGACATCGTGGAAGTCGGCCTCGCGGCAGGCCCTGAGGTACTCCATCGCCGAGGCAACCATACCCTCAGGCGTATCGCCCCATTCGTCGAAGATGCGCTTGGCCAACGAGCCATGGTTTACACCTATGCGCAGAGCCACACCTCTTCGGCGGCATATTTCAATGAGGCGCGGCAGCTCAGCAATACGGAAGTTACCCGGGTTGATACGCACCTTATCGACAGCCTCGGCAGCTATCATCGCTATCTCGGGCGTGAAGTGTATGTCGGCAACTATCGCAGCACGACAGCCTCGCTCACGGATACGCTCCATTATCGGAGCAAGAGCCTCGCCCTCGCGCCTACCCTGCGCTGTAAGACGCACGATTGATGCACCCGCCTCGGCAATGCGTAGTGTCTGCTCGACGCTAAGCTCGATATCGGCCGTCGGAGTATTTGTCATCGACTGCACAGCAATAGGGTTATTGCCTCCAATTGTAACATCGCCAATTCGCACCTCGTGTGCCTCTCTTCGCTCGTATCGTTTCAGGTAATCCATAATTTATTGCGGTTTATAACTACAAAGTTAGCCTATTTTCTCGGATTTACACACCGCACCCTCTATTTTTCACACATCAAATGTATTATTCACTGATTATCAGCTACTTACACAACATTTCAATCACCATCAAAAACCATTTTTGTAACTCATTGATTATCAACGTGTTGAAAAAGTCGTTTTTTAAGCATTTTCAACGAATTGATTTTCAGCGTATTACATATAGGCTCGCGGAAAAATTTGAAGCTTAAAAATTTGGCAGAACCCCATATATAGAGTAATTTTGCAAAAGAAAACCAACAATCAGGATGTTATGAAACGATTTCTACTCTACCTACTCTCTCTACTTGGCTTTGGTCTCTCGTCATGCGCAGGTGGTAACTTAGATGCATACGGCGTACCACACATCAACTTCCGACTATCGGCGCGTGTAATAGATGAATCGGGAGAGCCGATACAGGGTATCGAGGCAAGACCGTGTCGTAATCGCTACGACGAAAGGTTCGATGATAAGAGCGGGTACTCAGACTATCAGGGCTACATAGAGGCTTATGGCAGACCATCGCCCGGGACACAATATACGGTACGGTTCATAGATGAGGATGGCGAGTTAAACGGTGGCCAGTTCGAAACACTGACGCTCGACATCAAGGATAAGGTAGTGCAGACTGCCGATGGCGAGGGAGGCTGGAACGATGGCTCGTTCGAGGCCGAACTTGGCGATGTAACACTTAAAAGAGTTGAGAACGATGAAGATGAGAAGTTGGATGAATAGGTTTATCGTAGCAGCGGCTTTACTGCTCTGCGCAGGTATCGCATCGTGCGAAAAGGATAACAACGACCACGAGCCATACTATGTGTTATGGTTTGTGGCGCATGTTGTGGATGAGGCGGGCGAGCCTGTACAGGGGATACTCGCCTACCCCGAGGGAGATAGCTTTGATGGCCGCACCGGATATAGCGACTACAAGGGAGATATCTCGGGATTTGCGCACATCTCCCCATACATATCGGGCGATATTATATTCGAGGATATTGACGGCGAGTACAATGGAGGCATCTATGAGAGTGTGACAATAAACATCAAAGATAGGATGTCCGGGGCTAATAACAAGCCCGACGAGTGGGGATTTACAGGTAGCGAAGTAATAGATGTTGGCAACGTAGTAATGACAAAGAGTAAATAGTAGTGTAGAGCTATGAAGAGATTACTATATATATTATTAGGCCTGCTGGGATTTGGCCTGCAAGGGTGCGACTATATGGGTGTTGCAGAGTATGGTACACCACATGTTAGATTTCGTGTTAAGGCACGCGTAGTAAATGAGGCGGGCGAGCCTATTCAGGGTATCGAGGTACGCACCGAGGAGGGAGCTCAATTTGAGGACAACACAGGCTTCTCAGACTATCAGGGATGTATCGATGCATACGGTGGTTTCTGGCCGGGCGACCAATACCGGAATCTGCATTTTATTGATGTAGATGGCGAGGCGAATGGTGGCGAGTACGAGACGCTTGTGGTCGATAGCAAGAGCGTCAATCAGACCGAGGAGGGGAGTGGCAATTGGTACGAAGGCTCATATACAACAGATGTCGGCACCGTGACGCTTAAACTCAAAGCCGAGGCGGGTGACGCTAAGAGTGATAACACAAACGAAGAAGAGGAGGTAGAAGATGAAGAGTAGTATTTTAGGCAGAGTGCTGACTCGTCTGTTTGCACTCTTTGGCATGACACTTACCTGCGTAGCATGCTACGGCACACCCTACGAGGAGTACCGTTTCGACTATGGCGTAAATGGCCGTGTGGTAGATGATAAGGGCGATGGTATCCCCGGAATTTGGGTGTCAGGACGAGGTCATTTCACCATATCCGACGATAGCGGCCACTTCTATTTCGAAGGGGTAAGACACAACCCCCTTGTGATAGACTTTCTCGACGTGGATGGCGAGGAGAACGGAGGCGAGTTCCTGGAACGAAGTGTCGATATAACGGAGGCCCCGACAAACTATATCGACATGGGCGACGTGGTATTGCTGCGTGCCGACAAAGAGGAAGATAAGAGCGAGGAGTAGGTATCAAACAATAAACAAGTGGCATGAAGAGGTTATTATGCTTTTGTCTTGGATTGGTTGGAGTAACCCTGCAAGGGTGTGTCGAAGAGTACGGCCCACTATACACCGAGTATCGCTACGACTTCGGGGCGAGTGGTCGTGTGGTAGATAGCAAGGGCGAGCCTATAAACGGCATCAAGGTATCTACTCGTGGCGAGAGCACTACAACAAGCAGTAACGGCCGATTCTACGTCGAAGGTGCGAAGCATGATATTACAAGCATACTCTTCGACGATGTGGATGGCAAGGATAACGGAGGCGAGTTCGTATCACGCAACATAGAGTTCGATTTCGACGACAACACATACTCCGACCTTGGCGACGTGGTATTGCTGCGCCAAGGCGAGGAGGAGAGCAGCGACGAGGAGTAAACAATCGAGATTGTATATTATAAACGTAATAAAGATAGGAATATATGAAACGCACACTACTACTAATAGGCTTAGGAGCAGCCTTTCTCGCCGTGTCGCTCTGGGTTACGCTTAGCGGCGGCCGCAGCGCAAGAGCCATACGCACGAAGTATCGCTTGGGCGGTGCAATACTCTCGCTCACGGCAGCCCTCTCGCTCGCGTCGTGCGAAAAAGGCCCCTTTACGACATGCTACGACACTGTGACAGGGTTTAACAGCATAGAGGCACCCGAGACGCTAAGCTCATCGGAGCTACGCAATGGCGACATCGTTCGCTTTGACGCATGGGGCGAATTTGAGACAACGGTCAAGATTTCGCTAATCGCGGCGGGCGGCTTAGAGCTACAAAGCGAGAGCTATGAGCTAAAGCCATACAAGGTTAGAGAGATTCTATTTACCATAGCTGCGGGGGAGTATCGCGGGGCGGCAACACTGCGCTTAGAGTACGACGAGCACCTCATCGGAACAAACGTCACACCCGTTAGCCGAGATATAGATGTTATCATCACTGAGTAACATACTCTCGAAGCGTCGCGAGCGACTGCACATCGCCTTTGTGGTATTTGAGCTTACCGATGCCTGCAACCAGCAGTGTAGGTTCTGCTACAACTACTTCAAGAGCGACGGCGTACCCTGCACCGTAGCTGCGCCCGACTACCGCGCAGCACGACGCACGCTCGACCGTCTGCTAAGCGAGGCCAACGTGGGGAGTATATCCCTCTCGGGAGGCGAGCCAATGCTTATGCCCCGCATCCACGATCTTGTGATGAAGGCTCGTTTCGCAGGGTCAAGGGTAAACCTACTCACTAACGGCACGCTCCTTACCGAGGATGACATCGCTATATTTGCCGACCTTGGCGTAAGCACAATACAGATACCTTTGCTGTCGCACCGCGCCGAGACTCACGACCATATCACACAGCTACGCGGCTCGTGGCAACGCGCCATGGCGAGTGCACGACGCTTGGCGGCCAACCAGCGCGAGAACTTCGTGCCGGTCTTTATCCTCAGCCGCCTAAATGCCGCAGATATAGAGCCTACGCTCGACATCTATGCCGAGTTGGGCGTGAAGCATATAATGCTCAACCGCTTCAACATCGGGGGCTTGGGCATTAAGCATGCCGACGAGCTAACCCTTTCGCACGACGAGCTGCGCGAGGCCTTCGAGCGTGCCGACCGCCACCTCGGCGAGCTGGGCATGAAGGCACACAACGGCGTATGTACCCCCATGTGCCTACTCGACCCCAAGGCCTACCCCAACATAACATTTACGCACTGCACAACCGACCTTACGACACGCCCGCTGACCATCAACTATCGTGGCGAGGTGCGCTTCTGCAACCACTCGCCGCGCATCCTCGGCAACATACACCGCGAGTCGTTGGCCACAATCATCGAGCGTTCGGCGACGGATGGATACTTCGACACGATTCCCGAGCAGTGTGGTGCATGTTCGCTGTGGGAGCGTTGTCGCGGAGGGTGTCGCGCCGCCTCGGAGCAGCTATATGGCACCTTCGACCGCATAGACCCGATAATAGAACAAAAGACTATATAGAGGATGAAACGAGTGATAATTTTTCTACTCGCCCTGTTGGGCTTCGGCATCGCAGGGTGTGAGCCACAAGGGGATTATGGCGATATGCCCGTGCCCGAGTACGGCGCGCCATACACCACATTTCACGAGATAAACAAATAATTAGCAACCATGGGAAAACGACTCGGAGTGCGCCAATGGATAGCACTCAAACTCTTCCGCAAGCTACGCCAGATACGCCGTGACGAACATATACTGAACACCCTGTTTTGGGAGTGCACGCTACGCTGCAACCTGCAATGCAGGCACTGCGGTAGCGACTGCAAGGTAGATACCACCGTTACGGATATGCCGGCCAAGGATTTCTTCCGCGTGCTCGACAACGAGATTACGCCCAACGTAAATCCCAACAAGGTGCTCATCATACTCTCAGGTGGCGAGGTGCTCGTGCGCCGCGACCTCGAAGATATAGGCATCAACCTCTACCGCCGCGGCTACCCATGGGGTATGGTAACCAACGGACTTGGCCTTACGCGCCAACGCCTCGACTCGCTTATCCGCGCAGGACTGCACTCGATAACCGTCTCACTCGATGGCTTCGAGGAGCAACACTATCACATACGCCAAAACCGCGATAGCTTTGCACGTGCCGTAGAGGCTGTGCGCATGATTTCGGCCGACAAGGAGCTCGCCTCCGATGTCGTAACATGCGTGACCCCCGCCCTGCTGCCCCGCCTCGACGAGTTCAAGGAGTATCTCTACTCGCTCGGCGTGCGCCATTGGCGACTATTCACCATCTTCCCCGTGGGTCGCGCCGCCACAGACCCCACACTGCAACTCAACGACGAGGAGTTCACCTACCTCATGCAGTTTATCGAGGCTACGCGCAAGGAGGGTCGCATCAAGGCAGCGTATGGCTGCGAGGGCTTCTTGGGGGGCTACGAGATGAAGGTGCGCACCAACCCCTTCGAGTGCTACGCAGGTGTGGGCACTGCCTCTATACGCGTCAATGGCGACATATCGGGATGTACGAGCGTCAGGGCCAACTTCACACAGGGCAACATCTACCGCGACAACTTCTGGGATGTGTGGCAAAACCGCGTCGAGCGATTCCGCAACCGCTCGTGGGCTAAGAAGGGCAAGTGTGCCGAGTGCAAGATGTGGCAGTACTGCGAGGGCAACGGCATGCACCTCTACGACGACAATGAGGAGCTTCTCGTGTGCCACTACCAACGATTGAAGAGATAAATAGCAGCCTAAACCTCGCTCTTTTGCCGAAAAGTTGTATCTTTGCTCCTGAGATTAACCAAATGATATTTTAGACTATGTTTCAGAGCGAGAAAGCTATAATAGAGGCTGCGTGGGAGAGGCGCGAGATGCTGGCCGACGACGCAGTGCGCGAGGCTATTCGCCGTGTGGTGGAGGCCGTCGATAAAGGTGTGCTACGTTGTGCCGAGCCTACTAACATCGAACGCAGCGAGTGGCAAGTAAACGAGTGGGTAAAGAAGGCTATCATCATGTACTTCCCGATACAGCCTATGCGCACGATGCATGCCGGCGAGTTGGAGTGGTACGATAAGATGGAGCTCAAACGCGGCTACGAGGAGCTTGGCGTGCGTGTAGTGCCCCATGCCATAGCCCGCTACGGAGCGTATATCGCCCCGGGCGCGATACTCATGCCCTCGTATGTCAATATCGGAGCATACGTCGATAGCGGCACAATGGTCGATACTTGGGCTACGGTAGGCTCATGCGCACAGATAGGCAAGAATGTACACCTCAGCGGAGGTGTAGGCATTGGCGGCGTATTAGAGCCCGTGCAGGCATCTCCTGTGATTATCGAGGATAACTGCTTCATCGGCTCACGCTCGATAGTTGTCGAAGGAGCGCACATCTGCCGTGAGGCCGTTCTCGGTTCGAATACCGTGATAACAGGCTCGACACATATCATCGATGTTACGGGAACTGAGCCCGTAGAGTACAAGGGCTATGTGCCCCCACGTTCGGTGGTGGTATCGGGAACATACACCAAACGCTTCCCCGCAGGCGAGTATGGCGTGCAGTGTGCCCTAATCATCGGCCACCGCAAGGAATCGACCGATAAAAAGACCTCGCTCAACGACGCCCTGCGCGACTTCGCAATATCATAGCAAGTGGGGGGGTGGTAAGCCAAAAAGTGGCTTAGATAGACGACTATTTATCGAGCCCGCCTCTGAGGAGGGTGAATAAAAGAGTAGAGTGGCTATTCGCATTGAATAGCCACTCTATTTCATATGATGTCGTGCTTAGAAGCAGAAACCTACACCATAGTTACCCACGAAGCCGTGATTGGGGACATAGGTACAACCTGCCGTGAAGGCTATGGGTCGTAGCTTCAACACCAAACCGCAATCAACAGCCACGCTCTGATACGAGTGTGTGGGGTGCTTGCAGAACTCGGGAGAACGCGCAGGAACGTTGGGGTCTTTAACCTCGTAGGCAACAATTCGCTGTGCATAGCCTGCACCTGCATAGATATTCAACACCGAGCATAGACGTACCATCAAACCTCCTGTCATCGACATATAGGCTGACCTACGCTCGCCCGTATAGGTATATCTATCGGGGTTCTGAATGAAGGCGTTGTCGAAATAATACTCGGGAACTGCGCTGCCCACACCTCTAAAATAGAGACCTGCGCCACGACACCAGCTTATCATACCACCATAGGCCGGCTCCGAGAAGGTCTCGTTGGGCATTGATAGCTGGAAAGTAATCGATACCGTCTCCTTATAGGCCTTATGCATCCTGACAATCATGTTTGTTCGCGCTGTTGCGGTCTTCTTACGATAACCGGCATACTCAACCTTAACACGAGAGATAAGGAAGGGCGAGGTGAGCTTGAACTCTCCATTAACATCGGTCGAGGCGTAACTAACATAACCCGGGGCTACCGTACCATTGCCCGTAGTCTTATTGATTGCCGTAACACGCGCTCCCGGGATTGGCTTTCCCTTGCTATCAACAACCTTGCCGGGGAGTGTATTTTGCGCCGAAACAGCCGTGATGCTAAACAAGACTATGCCAAGCACCATAAACATCCTACATAGCAACTTCATCCTCATCTCTTTCATTGTTATTTGTTAGCTTAATGTCACGCCATGCATCCTCACCCATAGTATTGGGTACGAGAACCTGCGGGGTCTGCTCTTTGTTGTTTTGGAAGAACGATTCATAAGATACCTTCTTCAAAATATATTCATCCAACTCGCCAAGTGTCACATTACCCTTACTCTCCTGAAGCTTCTTCAATAGGAAGTAGGTAAACATACCGTGATTTTGTTCCTCGTATGGCAATGCCGTCTGAGCCTCAGAAGTCGCAGCAAATACCACCATATTATCAACAGGAAGAACATCGATAGGATCCATATCTATACCTCGGCCCGGCACAAGCTGATTCTGATTTCGGGTTGAGCCGCTGAAACATGAATCCAAGAAGACAATGACGTTACTGTAACCTGCATTACCGAGATTCTCATATAGATCAGCTTGCTTGTAGCAATCTTCAATAGACTTAGGATCGACATCCACGGGAACAAGGTAAGGTTCTCCATTTCTATCATCGCGATAACCATGACCTGCATAGTAGAATATAAGAGTCATCTCCTCTTTATCAATATGAGCACGAGTTTTTTTAGCATCTTTAACAGCACGCGACATGGTCATATAGGTTGCATCAGGCACGAAGTCGATAAACTGCTTGGGGATACCCAATGTCTGCTCGCAATACTTTGCAAATACCTCACCATCGTTAATAGCCATAGGAACGTCATCTACATACCGATAAGTCTGATTAGCGATAATCACAACGATAGTATTATCGTTCACAAGGTCAGCCTGCGGGATATTGATATCTACATCCGAGACGATCTTCTCCTCCTCGACAACACTCTCGGCCATAGCTAACAACGAGCCGTTATCCACTCTGTTGTTTGATGGCCAAGCAGCACCATCCTTCTTAGTTGCAGGAGATAGCTCCTCGCTCTGCTTAGCTGCAGCAGGCTCGGTGTACTTAGCATAGAGGCTTACATAGTAGCCGCTTTCGTGGATTGAGGCATCTTGATTGTAAGCAATCGTGCCTTCGTACATATACGAGTAGCTCTTACCCTTAGGCGTAACAAATGTCACATTCTTGATAATAAGCTTATCGTTGTTGATAGCATACTCGACATCGCGCACCTCGACACCCTGCCAATCCTCTCGGAAATCATCAGCCTCTCTATTTCCACGAGGTACAGAGATTGTGATATCGCCATAGTTAGAGGCAATGGTAAAGGTTCCTGCCGTACTGTCGTAGGTTTTAATCTCCATGCTTGTTGCAGCAGCCATATTATTGCCGAGCGAATACTTGTCGATATACTCTCTCTCGGCCTTGCCGTTGAACTCCTGACCCTTAGCATAGATAGTCTTCTCGTTTACGCGCAACTCGAAATCATCGTATCGCTCGAACTCGCCGCGGCGACCCCACGTTGCGAGCTCTGTGCCGATATAATCACGACGGTAGTCCGAGAAATAGGGTATCGCTTCGATAACCAAATCCTCGGCACTGTGGTCTGCAAGAGCCTTGCCGGTAAAGGGAATATAGTTTAGCGAAGTTGGTGTACCATAGGCGATGAACTTAACCTCCTCGCCATCGGCGATAAGAGCTATCGAGCGAATGTCGCTACCTACATCGTAGTAGCTACGATTGGCATAGGGGTTATTCAAATCGATCTGAGAGATACGGCCACCACCCGTTACAACCGCAGCGTAGCTTCCCTGAGGGCTCAATGCGAAGTCGGTAGCATCGCCCAAAGCGATAATCTCGCTCATAACCATAGAGTTTATCACATCGTAGCACATGATATGCTTGTTGTCGGTAAGAGCAACCAGCTTAGTGCCATCGCCCGTAAACTCCATACGCTTGATATTCGAGCTAAGCGTGATGGGCACCATGAATTTCTTCTGGAAGACGTCATATACCGTGATACCCTTATCCGATGCGAAAGCCATCTTCGATGCATCGCTACTAACTGCTACGTGCTTGGCTACAAAACCTATATCGATAGGTGCCCACAACGGTTTGAAATGCTTGGTATTGTACGAATAGATGCGATTATCAGCACCTGCAACAATCAACATACTACCCGACTTTGAGTAGCATATTGCCGAGGGGTTTTTTACCTCCTTAATCTTTGCAACACGTCTCTTTAGCTTCCACAAATCGCCGATAAAGAGTTTGTTCTCATCCTTCGTGCTGTACAACACAGCATAGTTATCGCTGCTAAGACCAGGGCTGATAGCAAAATCTACAATCTTACCACCCACCTTACACATCTTCTTGTTCTTGGCGTTATAGAGCTTCTTACCGCTGCTATAAAAGCCTCCTGAATTCCAATGCTTGATGATATCGGGGCTCTCCTTAACGCCATACGCTACCTCCTTGGATTTGGTATCCAAACTTGCAGTTGCAACCTGTGCACTGACATAAGCGGGAAAGAGTAGCGACACAGCACTGACAAACAGGCCTGTTATAACAATTTGTCTTATACTCATACTACAAACTATTAGTACGTTATTGGCAAATTCGGCCGTTTACGACCAAACCCACCCTGCTATTATGAATTGTTGTAAAATTATTTCTTAGGCTCAACTACAATATCTCTCTCTTCGACACGCATCTTAACATCTTGACTATGAATACGTGCAAGCCATACCTTGAAATCCTCCATTCGTATTCTATGTCCGTATTGTCGACCTGATTTGTAAACCTCGTAATCGGGATCGTAATAGATATTAGGAGAGAATATTATATATATCTTATCATGCTCCGCAATGGTTTGGCCACATGTCATATGCCAACCTCGTTTTGTTGAGGACTCACCATCCTTCCTATCATAAAACATAGTCTTCTCACGAGGACTTATATCGACGTAGTCATGTTCCATCGTCGTTGTATATGGGCTGAGATAATAGACCCATCCCTCCTCGTCTTGAAGATATACGCTCAGATGGCCACTACAAGGGGCTGTAAACTCTAAATAGAATTTATCTCCGCTTACGAAGTGGTCGTCTTCAACACCGTTTCTCAATATTCTTGCGGTAAAATCTACCCTTGCACTCTTAATTTCACGTATCTTACCCTTAATTTCTATTCTAAGAGTGTATTCTGTCATCTCCTCATTCCACACCGGCTTAGAGAACTGTGGCTCGCCGATAGTCTCCAACCACTCTCCACCTAACTCACTGATACTGTTTTTATCATATTTGGTGCTGGACTTTCCATCAATATTGCTGATTGACGTAGTGCTATTACTATAAATCGAAGTACCAAACTCCTCGGCTATCAGCTGCTCCCTTGCATAGCTTTCAAGAGCAATCTTCGCCTCGCGAATAGATACATTTTCAGAGAAGGTCTTCTGGTACTCCCCGCCAACAGTCAGCACAGCGCGAAGCTGTGCTGACGTGACAAAGGGTAAGAGCACTGCCAAAAGCAGCAGCACCTTTTTACAAATCTCCATATGGGGGTTTGTTTTGAAAATATTATATCCTATACAATATTAGAAACCAAGAACTCTGTCGAGCTGCTCGTGGAGGTCCTGGCCCTTCTTCTCGAGCTCCTCGCGGATAGTCTGCTTAGCAGCCTCGCGAGCCATATCTGCGTTGTAAGCAATAGTTACGTTTACCTCCTTCATGCGAGTCTTAGAATCCTCACGGTAGCACTCTACAAGTGTGATAACACGACCAATCCTCTGAGAGATGATATTCTTGCTGGCAGCAACAGTCTCAACGATAGAGGCAGCCTCGCCTGCAGCAAGCTGGCTGTTAGCTACGGTGTTCTCGACCATCTGAGTAATCTCTGATGAGATCAAACCAGCCAAATTGGTCTTTGCCAACTCGATAGCCTGAGCGTGAGCTGCATCGTAAGTCTCACCGATAGAGATAGCGTTTGCTCTGAGATACTTTGCATAACCGTTTTCATCAAGCTCGTACTCCATCTTGAAAGCGCGATCAAGCTGCTTTTCCAAAGGAAGGTGACCGGGAGCTACAATCCAACCCGCTTTCTTGAGTCGCTTAGCCTCCTTGCGAGCATACTTAGTAGAGCGATCGTTCAACTCCTTCTCGGTATAACGCTCAACAGCACGATGCTCTCTGACAGCATCCTTATTGCTCTGAGCATCTACACAGTTAATGGTAACTACACATGCCAAAACGATCATTAAAAACTTTTTCATTGTGTGAATTTGTTTTGCGCCCAAGCGGCTCATATCGGGCATTTATTTAATTATGGAAGCGCGGAGCCAACTCCTGAAATCGAAGGACTCAAACCATAAATGAACAGATAACACAAAAATCTAAAAATTGAGCATCGCGTTGTCGCAATAACAAGCAGTATCCCGCAGATTACGCACAACTCTGACAGCCAAATTGTTACATTCTTACGCCTCGTTCAATAATGGTTGATAGAGAATCCTCAGACCAAGAAACACACTTCCGTTTTTCGGGTTTGTCAGTTTAGACTATCTATCTAAAGACAAGACAAAGATATGGTTTTTTTGCGATATTAGCAACTTTTTCGTGCATAAATATCGCAAAAAGCCCATCAACAAAATTTGGTGTCTATTACCATTTGAATATATACCGCTCGACAATAGAGAAGAAACTCCTAATGTGCAGCAAGCCAATTATCCGCGCTATTTACCTCGGCAACGAGAGGTACACGAAGCTCTGCAACGCCCTCCATCGCCTCCTTGACAATACGCTTTACGACCTCCAACTCCGAGCGTAGAGTGTCGATAACAACCTCGTCGTGCACCTGTAAAATCATGCGCGAGACGAGACCCTCAACCCTGAAACGACGAGCTATCTCGGCCATGGCCAGCTTCATGATATCGGCAGCAGAGCCCTGTATCGGAGCGTTTATGGCGTTGCGCTCGGCAATACCGCGCACCGTACGGTTGGCCGACCCTATATCGCGCAACAAGCGACGACGACCAAACATCGTCTCTACATAGCCTACATCCGTAGCCTTGGCTACCGCCTCGTCCATATAGCGTTTAACGTCAGGATACGAGGCGAAGTAGCTATCTATGAGTTCCTTAGCCTCGCGATTAGGGATATCCAATCGCTGGGCTAAGCCAAAGGCCGAGATACCGTAGATTATGCCAAAATTGGCGGTCTTGGCTCGGCGACGTTCATCCGAAGTGACCTCCTCGGCACGTTTACCATAGAGGCGTGCCGCTGTGGCTGCGTGAATATCTTCGCCCGCAAGAAAGGCCTCGATAAGAGCCTTGTCGCCGCTAAGATGCGCCATAAGCCTAAGCTCGATCTGCGAGTAGTCGGCAGCGACAAGCGTATGCTCTTCATCCGAAGCGATAAAGGCAGCACGTATAGGCTTGCCAAGCTCGTCGCGGATAGGGATATTTTGCAGGTTCGGATTTGTCGATGATAGTCGCCCCGTGGCCGTAACAGCCTGATTATACGAGGTGTGAATATGGCCCGAGACCCTATTAACAAGTTCGGGCAGAGCCTCGACATAGGTCGATAACAGTTTCTTGACACCACGGTACTCCAAAATCTTGCTCACAATAGGATAGTCGTGCGCAAAACCCTGTAAATACTCCTCCTCGGTGGAGAACTGCTTGGTCTTTGTCATCTTAGGCTTCTCGCTGATACGCAACTTCGCAAAGAGCACCTCGCCAAGCTGTCGCGACGAGTTGATGTTAAGCGTCGGCTCATCGGCCAATGCACGCACCTCGCCCTCCAACCTGTCGAGCAGGGTTCGCAACTCCACGGCGTAGCGGTCCAAAGCCTCGCTGTCGATACGCACGCCCGTAAGCTCCATATCGGCCAAGACATCGATCATAGGCTCCTCGACACGGTGGTAGAGCTCGACCATCCCGAGACGCTCAACCTCGGCCATAAGCACCTCTTTGAGGCGGAAGGTGACATCGGCATCCTCGGCGGCATATTCGGCAACGCGCTCCACGGATACCATATCCATCGTTAGTTGCTTGCTGCCCTTGCCTATAAGCGTCTCTATCTCTATCGGTTTGTAATTCAAGTAACGCTCTGCAAGAAAGTTCATATTATGACGCGACTCCGCATCGATAAGGTAGTGCAGCAGCATGGTGTCAATCTTGCGACCACGCACCTCGATACCGAGGCGGCGCAACACCATAACGTCGAATTTTATGTTTTGCCCGATCTTCGCAATACTATCATCGCCGAAGAGTGGGCGAAGAATATCGGCATAGCAACTCTCATTCTCCGCCGTGAATGGGAGATACCATGCCTCGAAGGGCTTCACAGCAAACGACATACCGACAATACGGCTACTGATGGGGTCTAAGCCCGTGGTCTCGGTATCGAAACAGAACTCTGTCGAACCCTTAATCTTATCGACCAACGCACGGAGCTCCTCGGCACTGTGCACCGTATGATAGTGGTGAGGGGTGTCGGCAACGGTATGCATAAGCACACCATCCTGAGCCGCAATATCCTCGTCGGCAACAGGCTGCGAGGCAATACTCTCAGCGGCCACAGGAGCGGGCTCCGGCAGCGACATAGCAAAGAGATCGCCCTGACCTTCGAGGCTTGCACGTCGCTTAGCCTCGGACTTGGCACGCGCCACCTCCTGGAGTTGTATCTGCGGCTCTTGACGCGGCGCGGGCGAAGGGGGCTCAACAGGTGCCACATTCTCCAAGTCGCGCATAAACGACGAGAAGTTAAGCTCGGCATACAATCCCCTGAGCAACGTATAGTTAGGCTCGGTAAGCCGCAACGCCTCCTCGTCAAATTCAATAGGCGCATCAAGGCGTATAGTCGTAAGCTCCTTGGATAGCAGCAGACGCTCGCCCCACTCGGCGATGCTCCTACCCGTCTTACCACCAATCTTATCGCTATTTGCGAGGATATTTTCGGCTGTTCCCCACTCTCTCACAAGTTTACAAGCACCCTTCTCGCCAATACCCGGCACTCCCGGGATATTGTCCGACGAGTCGCCCCACAGAGCCAACATATCGCGCACAAGCTGCGGGTCATCAAAACCGTACTTCTGGGCAATCTGCTCGCGGCCGATAATCTCTATATCGTCGCCCTTCTGCTTGTATATCTTGCAGCGATCATCGACCAACTGCCCATAATCCTTATCGGGGGTAACCATAAAGACCTCGTAGCCTGCCGCCGCACCACGTTTAGCAAGTGTGCCGATAACATCATCAGCCTCGAAATCCTCAACCTCCAAAATAGGGATATTCATAGCCTCGACAAGACGTTTGACATATGGTACCGAGAGCTTTATATCCTCGGGCGTGGGCGGTCTGTTGGCCTTATACTCCTCGTATAATCGACGACGGAAGCAACCCCCCGCAGGGTCGAAAGCTACACCTATGAGATCGGGCTTCTCGCGACGCAAAATATCGCGCAAAAACTTCGTGAAGCCAAAGACCACCGATGTATTCAGGCCGTCGCGATTGCGCATCGGGCGGCCCATAAAGGCGTAATAGTATTTGAATATCAACGCATAAGCGTCGATAAGAAAAGCTCTCTTTGTACTCATCATCTCACCCTTTTAGAAGTTATCCGAGGCGTACCACTCGCCAAACGATGTTGCAGTCTCGTGCAGACGCAGCTTACACAGCTCAACGTCGTCTGGTAGAGCACCAAGCAGACGCTCGGCAAAGTCGCTCAGCAGATTCTCGGTTGTCGGCTGGTAGTCGGTGAGCACCACGCGCTCGAAGCGATAGCTCAACTCGTGAGCCACAGCCTCGGCATCGAGCGTACGACGCATCATGAACGAGTGGTCAAGACGATCGATAATCTGCTCATTTACTATGCGTTTGAGTTCGCCAAAGTCCATAACCATACCATACTTTGGCGAATCGGGATCGCTCTCGGGCTCGCCCTTAATTGTGATAAACAAGCGGTACGAGTGTCCATGAATCTCGCGACAACGACCATCGTAACCTTCGAGGGCATGTGCCGCCTCGAAGCTAAACTCCTTGGTTAATCTTATTACCGACATAACTATACTTTTTGTTCTAAACAACCACAGCCATAGCACAAAGATAACGATTTATTTGGATTATTATGCACGATAAATAATTTTCTTGCCATACAAAGGCTCAATTATTTGCAAAATTTGCTACCTTTGTAGAAATTATTTCATCTATGAGAACTATTCGCCTGACACTAACCATCATTTCGATACTCCTTATCGGCACATACGCCTACGCCGACGAACCTAATTGGATAACACCTGCCCCGAAAAACATCACCCTCGGAGAGGAATCGATAGACCTAAGTTCGGGATTAGAGCTATATATCGATACCTCTACAGGACTCTCGGCCGATGACCTCCGCCGTTTGGAGAGTGCAGCCTACGACTGCGGCATAGAGCTCAGTACGGCTAAGCGAGCATCCCGCAAGAGATACCTGCTCTTAAGCATAGACCCTGCTCTCGACCTTGGTAATGAGGGTTACAGACTCGACATCTCGGCTAAGGGAGTGAAGCTCTCGGCCCCGACAGCTGCGGGACTATACTACGCACTTCAATCTCTGCGACAGATGGTCACAGAGAGCACCACCCTGCCAACACTAACCATCGAGGATAGCCCCCGCTTCGAGTACCGAGGCATACTCATAGATATATCGCGACACTTCCGCACTAAGGAGTTTCTGATGCGACAGATAGATGTCATGGCACGCTTGAAGATGAACCGTCTGCACCTGCACCTCACCGACGCTGCCGGCTGGCGTATCGAGATTGATGCCTACCCCGAACTTACGACCTACGCGGCATGGCGCAAGCCAGCACACTGGAAGGAGTGGTGGTATGGCGACCGTGGGCATGTCCGCGAGGGCAGCGAGGGGGCTTATGGCGGCTACCTCACAAAGCAGGATGCACGCGACATCGTAGCCTATGCTGCCGACCGCTACATCACCGTAATCCCCGAGATTGAGATGCCAGGCCACTCCGACGAGGTTATAGCCACCTACCCCGAGCTTGGATGTACCAACCGCAACCCTCGTCAGGGCGACCTCTGTATAGGTAAGGAGGCTACCTTCGAGATGATGCAGGCCATCCTCTCGGAGATTATCGAGATCTTCCCCTCGGAGTATATCCATATCGGCGGCGACGAGGCCGGCAAGGGCGACTGGGCACTCTGCGAGGATTGTCAGCGTCGCATGCAGGAGAAGGGATTGGAGAGTGTCGATGAATTGCAAAGCTACATGATACACCGCATCGAAGAGTGGCTCAATGCCCACGGCCGACAGATTATCGGCTGGGACGAGATTCTGCAAGGTGGCCTTGCGCCCAACGCTACGGTGATGTCGTGGCGTGGCGAGGAGGGAGGCCTTGCAGCCGCAGCTGCGGGACACAAGGTGATAATGTCGCCCCACGGCTACTGCTATATCGACGCTCCGCAGGATGCCCCCTACTCGCAACCCGAGTCGATAGGTGGCTACCTGCCCCTTGATAAGGTCTATTCCTACGACCCCGCACCCGAGGGCATGCCCGAGGAGGTAGCCCGATATATTCTCGGTGTGCAAGCCAACCTATGGGCCGAGTTTATCTTCTCTGACGAACATTACGAGCATATGCTTTGGCCTCGTGCCATAGCTATCGCCGAGATTGGTTGGAGCGAGCCCGAAAGACGCGACTTCGCTCTCTTCCGCCAACGTGCCGTAAACATCACAAACCGCATGATCGAGGAGGGCTACTCTCCCTTCGACTTGAAGAACGAGATAGGCAACCGCCCCGAGTCGAAGGAGCCTGTCGAGCACCTCGCACGCGGCAAGAGGGTGAGCTACATCGCACCCTCGTTCTACTGGGCCCCACAGTATGCCGCAGCTGGAGATGCCACGCTGACCGATGGTCTGCGCGGCACATGGACCTATGCCGATCAGCGATGGCAGGGATTCTTGGGTCGTGGCGGTGTCGATGTGGTTATCGACATGGAGGAGGTTACAACCATACACTCCATAACGGCCGACTTTATGCAGATCTGCGGCCCGGGCGTATATATGCCCTGCTTGGTGGAGATTGCCGTATCCGAGGATGGTGAGAATTACACCAAGATAGCCGATATCGAGCACGAGATTGTTGTCGATGAATTACCCTCGTTCAAGGCCTTCGGTTGGGAGGGCAAGGTTAAGGCTCGCTACATCCGCTATAAGGCGCACCGCAGCCGTTACAGCGGCTTCCTCTTTGTCGATGAGATAGTGGTAAGATAGGCAACATCGCGGCTACGAAAACAAAAATTAGCCAAAAGCGTTGCAATTAAAATGATAATCGCTATCTTTGTAGGAGGTTTTGAGCCATACGTCGTAAATTTTATCAACGACAGGTTCGCGAATAACCTCTCAAAGGTGCAAAACAGAGTATAGCTTAGAGTGCTTACGAAGGATAACTTAAACCAAAATATAAACTAAAACTTTACGACCATGTACGGAAAATTTCAGCAGCATTTGCAGAACGAGCTGGCCGAGATTAAGGCTGCCGGCTTGTACAAGACCGAGCGTATCATCGAGTCACCCCAGCGTGCAGAGATCGACGTGGCTAACCGCCCCGTGTTGAACTTCTGCGCCAACAACTACCTTGGACTCTCGGATAATCAGCGTCTTATAGACGCAGCTAAGAAGGCTATGGATGAGCGCGGCTTCGGTATGTCGTCAGTACGCTTCATCTGCGGTTGTCAGGATATGCACAAGGAGTTGGAGAAGGCTATCGCCGACTACTTTGGTACTGAGGATACTATCCTCTACGCTGCATGTTTCGACGCTAACGGAGGTGTCTTCGAGCCTCTTTTCACAGCCGAGGATGCAATTATCTCTGATGCGTTGAACCACGCCTCGATTATCGACGGTGTACGTCTCTGCAAGGCTCAGCGTTATCGCTATGCCAATGCCGATATGGCTGAATTGGAGGAGTGCTTGAAGCAGGCCCAGGCTCAGCGTTTCCGCATCATCGTAACCGATGGCGTATTCTCTATGGACGGTAACGCTGCTCCGCTCGACAAGATCTGCGAGCTCGCCGAGAAGTACGATGCTTTGGTAATGGTTGATGAGTGCCACTCGGCAGGTGTCTTGGGTAAGACAGGCCGTGGTATCACCGAGCTCTACGACCTCCGTGGCAAGGTAGATATCCTCACAGGTACTCTTGGCAAGGCCTTTGGTGGTGCTGTTGGTGGCTTCACAACAGGTCGCAAGGAGATTATCGACATGCTCCGTCAGCGTTCACGCCCCTACCTCTTCTCTAACTCGTTGCCCCCTGCCGTTGTAGGTGCAAGTATCGAGATGTTCAAGATGTTGGAGGAGAGCGACAAGCTCCACGATCAGCTTGTGGCTAATGTTGAGCACTTCCGTACAAAGATGGTTGCTGCCGGCTTCGACATCAAGCCTACACAGTCGGCTATCTGCGCAGTTATGCTCTACGACGCAAAGCTCTCGCAGGACTTCGCAGCAGAGTTGCAGCAGGAGGGTGTATTCGTAACAGGTTTCTACTACCCCGTTGTTCCTAAGGGTCAGGCTCGTATCCGTGTTCAGGTATCGGCAGGTCACACTGTTGAGCAGCTCGACCGTTGCGTTGAGGCCTTCATTAAGGTTGGCAAGAAGCTCGGCGTGTTGAAGTAGTATCGCAACTACCTCGGCGAGGGCCGAAATAAGAGTGAGGGGCTGGCTAAAAGGTAATTTAGCCGGCCCTTCGAATTAAATGAGCGAATAAAAATGTGGCTTCAAGCCCGCGAAGAACGAAAAAACGCAGTTTATTCGGCGTTTATGTTGCGAGCGACAATGAAAAGGTCGGGCGTAAGATGGCAGTAGCCAGCGGGATTCTTGTCCAAGTAGGCCTGATGATACTCCTCGGCCGCGAAGAAGTTGTCGAGATGTTGAAGCTCGACGGCAAGAGGCTCTCCATAGCTACGCTCCACACGCTCGTAGATGGAGAGCAAAAGCTCCTCATCGTCGTTATCAACGAAATATATACCCGTACGATACTGCGTACCCACATCACCACCCTGCCTATTTAGCGAGAGAGGATCTATCGAACGGAAGAAGAGCTCGACAAGGAGCTTCAAGCTTACAACCTGCGCATCGTACTCTACGCATACTGTCTCGGCAGCGCGTGTCACACCGCTACACACCTGCTCGTAGCTTGGCGCAGCAAGAGAGCTATTAGCATAACCCACCTTGGTTGAGACTACTCCTCGCACCTGCTTGAAGAGGTGCTCCGTGCCCCAAAAGCAGCCTCCGGCAAAATATATCCTCTTTGTCATAATCATCTTGTTTAATACAAAGATACGAAAAATAGATTACTCTTCAGACACCATGCCCTTTTTTTTTAGCACAAAACAGACCAAACTCGCCCTGAATAGATAGAGCGCGACCCACTCAGTTATAGACAGATGTGCCGCTAAATCTGTTTGGTATAGGTATTGCTTATTTATAGATAAAATTTTTCTATTTGACAAAATGATTTATTTATTCTATTTTTGCACCGAGAAAGATTAAAACAACCAAAAAACTATTAAACGGAAATATTATGGGAGCAATACATTTAACCAAGGATGAGTTTTTACGCCGAGTGGCAGATATTGAGGCCGGTGGCGAGTGGAAATTTTTGGGCGATAAGCCTGCGCTTATCGACTTCTACGCGCCGTGGTGCGGCCCTTGCAAGATGCTGTCGCCCATTATCGACGAGCTGGCGGATGAGTATCGCGAGAGGGTCGATATATACAAGATAAGCGTCGATGACGAGCGCGACCTCGCCTCGTACTTTGGCGTTCGCTCGATACCAACGCTAATATTTGTGCCGATGGTGGGAGAGAGAGAACTTCGACTCGGAGCAATGCCAAAGGCGCAGCTTATCGACACCATCGAGAACCTACTATTGAAATAGCGGCACACCTCGACAGGGTGGGCGAAACGAGGGAATAATTGGTAGCTACATCGGCGACTACCCTCTTTTCGCCCACTTTTGCATATAATTTGTAGAGCCCATTTGTAGGCGTGGCTATTCAACGCCATTTTTAGCCACTTCAAACTGTTTTTTTGTCACTTTACGGAGAAAGATGCATATTTCACAAAAAAAGGTGTATCTTTGTAAAAACAAAGGTACAACGCATTACGACAACCAATTGACGAAGTGTACCAAGAAACAACAACGAATTTAACGTCTATGAGAGAGGTTTTAAGAATAATCTTAGTGGTGGCCGTAGCTGCGGCGATGCAGAGTTGCAGCTCGATGATGAGCCTATCGTATGGCTCGGGAGACCTATACCAGACCGACAATCGCGAGAGGATAGTTGCAGCAGCAGAGGCTCATGCAGCACGCATGTCCCAACTTGAAGCGGAGGCTCAGGCATTCGCGGCGGCAGCAGCCGAGCAAGGAGCGGATTACAACGCCGTAAACTACAACACCATCGTAGCTGACGACTACGAGAGTGCCTATGCCCGTCGCCTCAACGGATTCCAATCGCCAAGCTACAAGATGCCGTCAAGCTACTACTCGATGTCGGCACAAGAGGCTATGTACTACGCCTCGGCATACGACCCCTCGTTCTACAACGTAATGGTCTCGGGCGACCAAGTGTGGGTTGAGCCCAAGTACATAACATCGATGTTCGGCTCGTGGGGTGCTACAAACCTCACCGAAAGGCGATACAACGCCCCGTGGCTATATGGTTGGAGCTATCGCTACGACCCCTACTACTATATTTGGTGGGGGTATCCCCACTACTCGTGGTACGATTGGAATTGGACACTATGTTATAGCCCCTTCTACTTTGGCTGGTACTGGGGTCCGGGCTACTACCCCTACGGTCCCGGATTCTACCCCGGCTATCCACCCCACTATCACGGAGGAGGTCATCGCCCGCCACACCATATACATCATCACAGCTCCGGCAGCCGTAATAACCATGGTTACAATGGCACAGGGTCGCGTTATACCTTGCCCACGTCGAACCGCAACTTCGGGGCGGCGAGTGGTAGCGGTGGTCGCAACAACGTCTCGGGCTCTACGTCGTCGGGCATATATAACGGTAGCAGCAACCGCTCAAACCGCACTTCGACAACGCAGAATACGCGCTACAACGAGCGTTCGAACACCCAAAACCGAGAGACCCAGCGTAGCAGCAACTATCGTCAGAGCACGCAGCGCAGCACGCAGAAGAACACCACAATAGAGTCTAACGGTACACGCTTGGGTAGCGGCAGCTTCAACAGCGGTAGCAGTGGCTCGTATGGCGGTGGCCGCGTAGGAGGAACAACCTCGACACGCAGATAGTGATTGTAGAGATTAAAGTAGCTTATGACTATATGAAGAGAGTATTTTCAACACTTATGGCAACCCTCGCGCTCCTCGCCGCGACAAATAGCGTGTCGGCACAGAGCGTAGATTTTGGTGGTACGGTGTTCAACAACGATATAATGGGCTGGGGCGAGCTATACAACCTCAGCTTTACGTCGCACAACTACGGCACGGCACGCTCGATGGCTATGGGTAACGCCTTCACAGCCTTAGGTGCAGACATGGTATCGGCAACACTCAACCCCGCGGGTATAGGCATGTACACCCAGAGCGATGTGAGCATTACGCCGATGATGCAATTCACAAAGAGCAATATGAAGGGGGGCGACACCTACTACGAGAGCGTTCCCAAGAGCCAGCAGATGTACAAGGATCACTCGGAGCGTTTCGGCATTGCCAGCGGCGGTGGCGTATTCTCGGTATATCGTAGTGCCCGCGCCCTGACAAACATCAATGTCGGCATAGTATATAACCGTATTGCCGACTTCAACCAGAACTACTTGGGGGCTTCGAAGGGAAATCCCTTTACACAATCGATGGCTAATGTCTTCTGCACCCTATCGAATATCGATGGCCTCACAACGGGTAAGAATGGAGTGATGCCCTATGGCGACGACCCCTACTATTGGGGTGCGGTGCTCGCCTATAAGAATGGTCTTACGAACAAGGATGACGAAGGGTGGTTTATCGACCGCATAGGAACAGCTGCCGCAATCGACCAATACTCGGCCGTGGAGACCCGCGGCTCGGTAGGCGAGTACGCCCTGACTATGGGTATGAACATTATTGACCGCCTGTATGTAGGTCTTAGCATCGGTTTACAGAGCATCGATTACCGAAGAGATGTATATTATGGCGAGGACTACATCTACAACAATCCTCCCTCGGGCGAGATTATGCCCTACCAGCTCGTCTATATGAACTATCTGCAACGCACGGAGTACTCTGGCTCGGGCGTAAACATCAAACTCGGCATTACGGCACGACCCGTAGATTGGTTGCGCGTCGGCATAGCCTACCACTCGCCCACCTACTACACGATGTCGCTCTTCTACGATGCTGAGATGTGGTCACGCACATATAGTGCGGGCAACAACCCCGACAACTACGACTTAGGCCCTATGGGCTATATGAACGATAGTGCCTACACGGGTGTTTGGGAGGATAGCGGTCCCTACTCGTGGAACTTCCGCACGCCCTCGCGCCTACTCTTTGGTAGTGCTGTGACACTGCTGAAACGTATCATCATCTCGGCCGACTACGAGCGTAGCTGGTATCAGTCGATACGTCTCAGCTCGTCACCAATCAAGGGGCTGAGCTATGCCGACACAATGAATGAGGTATTCAAGGGTGGTAATACCGTAAGGGTAGGTGCTGAGGCTAATGTTCTTCCGTATTTAGCCCTGCGAGCAGGATATATATGGAGTGGCTCGACACTACGCTCGGAGTACAAGGATGCTATATTTACACACCCTCTGCCCACGACCAACAGCTACATAACATGTGGTATAGGCATCAAGTTCAACCAGAGTACCTACCTCGACCTGGCCTATCAGTACAACGCCGTGAAGTACTCGCCTTTCAAGACCTTCTACGCCGTGGATAGCGCAGATGCAGCACAGAACATCGAGAGCCGCACCTTCACGCTAAGTAGCGACCGCCATATCGCTCTGCTTACCCTCGGCTTCCGATTCTAATAGAGGAAAAGGGTATATTAGTATGGGCCGGCCATTTCGTTTGGCCGGCCCATAATTATTTTATATGGATTGACCGCCTACTTGATAACTTTCAGCAACTCGACAAGCAACTTCCAGAACTTATCAACAGTCGATATTTCAAGACGCTCGTCGGGAGAGTGTACGCCGCGCAACGTAGGACCAAACGACACCATCTCCAAGTGGGGATACTTCTCGAGGAAGAGGCCACACTCCAAGCCGGCATGGATAGCACGCACCTTAGGCTCTGTTGCAAACAGGTTGCGGTAGCACTCGACAGTTGCGCTGAGCAGCTTAGAGTCGGGATTGGGCGACCATCCCGGATAGCCGTCAGAGTGT
Organism: Alistipes sp.; assembly: GCA_045588005.1. GTDB lineage: Bacteria > Bacteroidota > Bacteroidia > Bacteroidales > Rikenellaceae > Alistipes. Next base: position 45,459 of record JAZNDK010000013.1, read on the forward strand.
TCTACATCGCAGCCCGCGAGGAAGAATACCGACTCGATAGTCTGCGCGGCATAGAGCTTCGCGCTCTCGACAGAAGAACGCTGCGAGGTGGTGATAACAACCTGCTGCTTAGCGTCATCGAACTTGATAGATGCGAGGTTCGAAGAGGTCTCAACAAGGCCCGGAACAGCAAACGACATAGCAAGCACACCATTGGGAAGACCAACGATAGTAATCAACAAAGCACACATATCGTCGTTCGACATAACCTCGGCAGGGGTCTCAGCATCAGATATCGAGAAGCGCATGCGGGGCTCGGTGTGGCGGAACTCCTCTTTAAGCTCCTCACCAAACTCCAAATAACGCTCCTTGAAATCCTCGACAGCCTCGGCAGGAACGCCTACAATAGCGTAAGCCTCACGCGGGATAGCATTGCGAAGATTACCTCCATCGATACGCTCAACGACAATCTGGAAGGTGTCGCATGCGTTGTACAAGAAACGGGCAATCAGCTTGTTTGAGTTTGCACGACCCTTGTCGATATCGTCACCTGAGTGGCCACCCAAGAGGTCACCCACCTCCAAACGAACGAACTTATAACCCTCGGGAGCTGCCTCCTTCTCATAATCCATACGCGCCACGGTGTCGATACCTCCCGCACAGCCGATAAAAATCTCTCCCTCATCCTCAGAATCGAGGTTGATAAGATACTTACCCGTAAGCATGCCCTCACCAAGACCGAAAGCACCAGTAAGACCCGTCTCCTCATCGACCGTAAAGAGAGCCTCGATTGCAGGATGCTCCAAACTCTCGTCGAGAAGTACGGCCAACGCCGCAGCCATACCTATACCGCAATCCGCACCCAGCGTTGTGCCCTTAGCGCGTACCCACTCGCCATCGATATATGTCTCGATAGGCTGCGTATCGAAGTCGAACTCCACGTCGGAGTTTTTCTCGCAGACCATATCCATATGCGACTGCAAAATCACAGCCTCACGATCCTCAAAACCCTTGGTTGCAGGCTTACGCATAACGACGTTGCCCGTAGAGTCCTTGCTGTAATCAAATCCATGCTTCTGAGCAAATGCAACGAGCCACTCGATAATCTTCTCCTCGCACTTCGAAGGGCGAGGTACGCGTGTGATGTCGTCGAACTGCTCCCAAATAAGTTTAGGTTGTAAATCTCTGATAGTCATAGTTGTATATTTTAGGTTTATTGATTTCTATTCTCCTTGTCGCCCTCTCTCTCGAAGAGCTTTACGCCACGAAGCAGAGGGTTTCTACGCGACAAAACAAAGCCCTCGGCAAGTAGCAGCACGATAGCCACACCTAGAAACCACTGATACTGCTCCTCGTACTCCTCGAACTGTCGCACCTCCATATTCGAAGCTTCGATGCTCTCCAACCTCTCGATAATGCTCTGTAAGCCGAAGTTATCGTTACGCGAGCGCACATAGATACCTCCGCTGACCTCGGCAAGCGACATGAGAAGCTCCTCGTTAAGCTTAGTGACAACCATCTTGCCATCCTCGTCTTCGATAAGCTCTCCGCCAATCTTCAGGGGTTCGCCCTCGGGGGTGCCTATACCCACCGCACATATCATAACGCCCTCAGCCTTAGCTCTCGCCGCCGCAGCCTCCGCGCCTGCATCGTGGGTCTCGCCGTCGGTGATAAGCAGTATCACGCGATTTTTGGTGCTTGGCCCACTATTCGAGAACGAGAGTAGTGCCACCTCCAAAGCCTCGCCAAGATCTGTACCCTGACGGGCGATAAGCTCGGGCGAGAGAGTGCGCACCTTAGCCTCGGCCATCTTGTAATCCGACGTGATGGGCAGTATAACCTCGGCCTCGTCGGCAAAGGCGACAATGCCTACCCTATCCTCCTTCATGCCCTCGACAAGGCGCATCAGTGCGTAGCGCGTACGCTCCATACGACTCGGCTCGACATCCTCGGCAAGCATCGAGTTCGAGACATCGACAACGAGCATAATCTCGCGACCCGTAGTCTCGATAGTGCGCAGCTTAGAGCCACTGCGTGGGCGTGCCGCGGCAAGCACAAAGAAGATGAGCGAGAGGGTCAAAAGCGTTATCTTTATCCAGCCGCGAGCTGTCGAGTAGTCGGGCATGAGCTCGCGCAGAGTAGCCTCGCTACCAAAGCGACGAAGCTTACGGCCTCGCCACACCATAAGCAGCCCATAGATTATAGGCAGTGCCGCAACAACGAGCAGCAACCATAGCCACTCGGTAGCTCCAAATTCGAATATGTTGAGTTCCGACATTACTTAATCCTAAATTTTGTTATCGATAACCCCGCTACGCTAAGGTAGGCGGTTAAGCACAATACGCTCCACCATAAACTCGACGGCAAGGAGCAAGAGACCGGCGACGAGCCACCATATATATAGCTCTTCGTAAGTTGTATGGTTGGTAATCTGCACCTCGCTCTTCTCCAAGCTGTTTATCTGCTCGTAAATCTGCTCCAAAGCCCTATTATCCACAGCACGGAAGTACTCGCCACCCGTACGCTTGGCTATCGTGCGAAGCAACTCCTCGTCAATCTCGACGTCGGCCATGACGGTAGTCTCGTTACCAAACATATCGACCGCAGGATAGGGGGCTCTACCACGGCTACCAACACCAATAGTATATACCTTGATACCCATATCGCGGGCAATATCGGCTGCGGTATATGGCGAAATCTGACCTCTGTTATTGACTCCATCGGTAAGCAGTACCACAACCTTCGACTTTGCGCTACTCTCTCTAAGGCGGTTGATGGCCGTAGCCAAGCCATTACCTATCGCCGTGCCATCATCGACAATGCCACTGCGCAGCCTCGATAGCATTGTCTGCACAGTAGCCTGATCCGATGTGAGCGGAGTCTGTGTAAAGGCCTCGCCGGCAAAGGCTACGACAGCAAGACGATCGCCCGTACGCTCCATGACAAACTCCGAGGCTATCTTCTTAGCTGCCGTGAGACGCTCGGGCTGGAAGTCGCGAGCGAGCATCGAGCCCGAAATATCCATCGAGAGGACTATATCTATACCCTCGGTGGTTATCTCGCTATCGGTGTGAACATTAACAGGGCGTGCCAAAGCTACGATAAAGAGTGCGAGAGCCGCAAGACGACAGACAATAGGCAGCGGGCGCAACATGTTACGCAGTGTGCGTGGTGCACGACGCGATGATACCGCCGATACGGTTAGCGTGGCGCGATGCCTACCTACAAAGATGTAGTAGAGAGCCACGATAGGCACTACGACGAGTGCTAAAAGTATATATGGATTCAAAAACTGCATAACGCTCAACACTACCAATTCTTCTTACCTCGGATGACGATAGCCTTCTCGCCCTCCTTTATCTTCTCCTGAGTCTTATCCTCCTCAGCCTGTATCGCATCCAACATTCGCTCCTGATCGGCACTCAGCTCGCGAGGCTGACTCTCCGTATCTCCCTCCTGCTCGTCGGGCTCTTCGTCCGAATTATCTTCGGCATTTTGCTGCTCCTCATCGTTATTCCGAGGCTCCTCCTGAGGCTTATCGCTCTGATTATTATCTTGTTCGGAGTTATTTTGCTGATTATCCTGATTATCCTGATTATCTTGATTTTGCTGGTTATCTTGATTATCCTGATTTTGCTGCTCATCGTTCTGCTGCTGTTGCTGCTCGGCACTGCGCTTCTGATCGACAATACGCTTTGTAAGCACATAGTTATACTTCGTAGCTTGATCATCGGGGTTAAGCATCAACGACTTACGGAAGGCATTGAGGGCCGCCTCGTACTTCTCGCCCTCGACAAGGCTCTCGCCAAGGTTACGCAACACCTCAGCACGCTGCTCGCGGCTAAGCAACGTATCAGCCGCAATAGCCTCGTAGTGGCTATACGCCGTCTCGGCATTAAGCGTCGAATCGGCCGTATCGCTCATGCGCAGACGCTGATAGCTGTTTGCTCGGTTATAGAGGGCCTCGTAAGAGGTTGAGTCGTGCTCCAAAGCCTCGTTATAGCGGTTTAGGCTCGAACGATAGTTACGCTTATCGAACTGCCTATTACCCTCGCGCACCAAATGTCGCTCGGGCATATCCTGTGCCGAAACCTCCGCACCAAAGAGCACGACAAGGAGCACTGATAGCAGTAGTAACGTCGATATATGAACTATTCTCATCACTCTTTAATCTCTGTTTCGATGGTTATCTCTCGCTTACCCTCAACACCCTCCTCGGCAACCTCCTTGGTATTCTCGACGAAGTAGTAGGAGCGGTTATACGAGAGCTCATTCTCCTCGGCATCGGGCTCAGCTTTAGCAAACTTAACCATGTCGGCCGTGCGTAACACTGCGACAAGGTCGCTACGGCTTGCCACGGGCATATCTACATCGAGCAGTGCCGAGATAATCTCGTCGGTAGTCATCTCCAAGGCTCCCACACCCCACCGCTCCGAGATATATACCCTGAGAATCGAAGCCAACGAGGTGTAGTAGAGCTTAAACTTGCCATTCTGCCACAGCTTCCTATGGCTAAGCTCAACCAAAGCCTTATTGGCAACGATATGTGGCGGGAGCTTGGGCTCGGGCTTGCGCAACAACTCGCGACGCGACAGGTAGCGGCCCAAAAGTGTCGCTACGAGCCAACCTACAAGCGCGAGAACTATTGCAGCCAAGACTCCATAAATCACATAATCCTTAATCTCGGCAAAGATGAATGGCAGGTTCTTATGGTCGTAAAGGCCTCTATCGTCGAGATACTCCATAGCTCGCTCATGATCGACACCAAAGCCCTGCTGCGATGTGGGATCGGCCATAAGGAAGAGAGTGGTGTCGAGCTCCATATATCGCTCTACATGGAGATAGAGCGTGTCGGTATAGATGGTATCGGGGTGCTCACGATTGCGCTCGAAGTGGATGATTGCAGGGCGTAGATGGAGCACACCAGTCTCCATGGCGGCCAGAAGATAACGTTTTCTCAGATGCAGATGGCGGCCCTCCTCTTCGAGAGTATCGAGGGGATACTCCTCGATGCACTCAAAAATATCCTCGTCATAATCCTCGTAAGCCGACATCTTTCGCTGCTTACGCTCCAAAGCCTTGCGCTCGGCATCGCTCAGCATCTCGCCAAAGCGGGGTATTCCTATCTGCTGCGCTCGATCCTTCTCTATATCGAGAATCAGCTCGACCCTATCTCCTACCGAGAGGCTGTCGGCCGAAAAACGAGCACGCACAACGGGCTGAGGCTCCGTAGCAGAGACCCCGACAACGCCCTGTAGCAAGAGGCCGACAAGCGTCAGCACCATATCTCGTGATGCACCTTTCATCGCTGCTTAAACATCTTTAACAGTTCCACCACAAAGTCGCCATCGGTACGCACCTCGGCAACATCGACTCTATTCTGCCTAAGCAGAAGATTCATGCTGTCATGGTTACGGTCGTACTCCTCGGTCCAGAAGTCTCGCACCCTGCGCGACGAGGTATCCAACCAGCCGCTTGCACCGGTCTCGGCATCGCGCACCTCAATAATACCGACATCGGGGAGCTCCCTATCTCGCTTATCGAAGACCCGGACAGCCATAATATCGTGCTTCGACGAGGCTATCTTCAAGGCATCCTCCATACGCTCGATATCGGCCTCAGAATCGACAAAATCCGAGAGTAGGAAGGTGGTCGCTCGCTTCTTGTTTACACCCACAAGATAGCGCAACGCCTCCGATATATTGGTCGAGCGACCCTCGGACTCGAAGCCCACAAGCTCGCGGATGATGGTAAGGATATGGCTACGCCCCTTCTTCGGGGGGATAAACTTCTCGACCCTATCCGAGAAGAGTATGCAACCCACCTTATCGTTATTCTTGGCCGCCGAGAAAGCCAACGTTGCGGCAACCTCGGTGATTACATTCTTCTTGGTGAGCTCCATAGAGCCAAACATACGCGACGGCGAGACATCGACAAGGAGCATCATCGTAAGCTCGCGCTCCTCCTCATAGACCTTGACATGTGCCCTATCCGAGCGAGCGGTGACATTCCAATCGATATCGCGCACATCGTCACCCACGCGATACTCCCTGACCTCGGCAAACGACATACCGCGACCACGAAAGGCCGTATGATACTTGCCGGCGAAGATCTCGTCGGAGAGCCCGCGCGTCTTTATCTCGACGCGGCGAACACGCTTCAATATTTCGTTCTCGCTGAGGTGCATCCTCCTATGGTACTATGACATTATTGAGAATATCGGTGATAATCTGCTCCGAAGTGATATTGTTGGCCTCGGCCTCGTAGGTTAGACCTATGCGGTGTCGCAAAACATCGTGGCATACGGCACGCACATCCTCGGGGATGACATAGCCGCGACGCTGTATGAAGGCGTAGGCACGAGCCGCCTTAGCCAAGGCGATGCTTGCACGCGGCGAACCACCATAGGCGATAAGAGGCTGAAGATGCTGCAAACGATACTCCGAAGGCTCGCGCGTAGCGAAGATGATGTCTATAATATACTTCTCGATCTTCTCATCCATATAGACCTTATTGACCACCTTACGGGCACGGAGAATATCCTCGGGAGTGATTACCTTGCGTACCTCGGGCATACCCTCACCCGAGAGGTTCATGCGGATAATATCGAGCTCCTCCATGCGCTTAGGATACGAAATCTTGGCTTTAAGCATAAATCGATCGACCTGCGCCTCGGGCAGAGGATATGTTCCCTCCTGCTCCAAAGGGTTCTGCGTGGCCAAAACCAAGAAGGGCTGGGGCAGAGCATAGGTGCTATCGCCAATGGTTACCTGCTTCTCCTGCATAGCCTCCAAGAGTGCCGACTGCACCTTTGCCGGAGAGCGGTTAATCTCATCTGCAAGGATGAAGTTCGCAAAGATAGGGCCTCGCTTAACGCTAAACTCCTCGTTACGCTGCGAATAGATAAGCGTACCGATAAGGTCGGCAGGGAGCAAGTCGGGGGTAAACTGAATACGCGCAAACTTCGCATCGACAGCCTTTGACAGTGTGGTAATAGCCAACGTCTTAGCCAGACCCGGAACACCCTCCAAGAGGATATGTCCATCCGAAAGCAGACCTATGAGCAGTGTATCGACAAGATGTTGCTGACCCACAATAACACGGGCAATCTCCTTGCGCAACGTATCGACAAATACCGACTCCTGCTCGATATGAGCATTGAGCTCCTTGATATTAACAACTTCGTTCATCTCTATATATCTCTTTTTGTTTAATCTCTAAATTATAGCCTTTTCTTAAAACGTTTTACCTCGGCCCAAGTCGTAGCCCGAAGGGGCTTGGTACATCCTCAAACCAAAGCGGGGCGCGAGAGCTACCACATAGGAGATAATCTCGGCCTGCAAATTCTCGTAGGGGACCCAATTGACATCCTGCGAGAAGCAGTATAGCTCGATGGGAAGACCCCATTCCGAAGGCTGCAATTGTCGCACCATAACGGTCATCGTGTGGTTTATGCGAGGGTGTTGGTCGATATATCGTGTCAGCACACGCATATATAGCTCCAAGTTGGTAAGTCGGCGGCCCTCCTCCGTTATTGTGGCAATGCCGGCAACAAGAGCGTGTGTATCCTCGTCACTCAACAACGAGCTGATACCTGCATCGCTCATAATAGCCACGCTTGTCATATCAATATTGAGCGACCTCTTGATGCGGCGACCACCCCTATCGCGCATAGCCTGCCAATTATCAAATGGCTCGCTGATAAGCAGATATGGAGGCAACGTCTGCAACGTGTTATCCCACGCACGCACCTTGATTGTAGTTAGGGCGACCTCCTCGACAACACCATCTATGCCGCGATGTGACATAGATATCCAATCGCCCACTTTGAGCATATTGTTTGCCGAGAGTTGCACACCGGCCACCAGACCGAGGATGCTATCTTTGAATACCAGCATAAGCACTGCGGCCGAAGCACCAATACCGGTAAGCAGTATTGCCGGCGACTTATCTATAAGGATTGCCACAACCAATATCACTGTGACACATGCCAACAACACCTGACCCGTCTGCAATAGGCCCTTAATCGGGCGGTTATGCCACCCCGGGCGGTGCTCGACATAGTTGAACGTAGCCCTGAGCAGCGAGTTTACAAAACGCACACAAGCAAGCACCATGTATATATCGACCGCCTTGGAGAGTAACGACCGAAACATCGGGTAGTTACCATCCATCGCAGCGAATAGTAGCGGCAACATCAGGCTGACAACAACAGGCGTTACAATACCACATAGGCGATATATCACGCTGTCGTCAAAGATGAAATCATCCCACTTGACCCTTGTATGGCTGATAACCCAACGCACTCCGCGCACAACACCCCATCTAAGAAAGGCATTGACAAGCAGTGCGAGGAGTATGATAAGCAGTAGCACAACCCAACCATCTAATATGGTTGCGGCCCTCTCCGTAAGACCGATGTCGATTAGGAAGTTGTCAATCAAACTCTTGATGATATGTGTATCGTCGCGCATAAGCTTTTACGGGTTAGCGGTTTATATGGCGTTATCCGTTAAAATGTTACATTCAGACCAATAAATACCGATTGGTTAAGTCCCAAACGGGTGATATCTTTCGGCTTAAATGAGAAGTCGCCCTCGATGACCGGGCGCGGAGTAAGCATAAGAGCCTGATAGCCGAGAATGATGTCGTACTTCATTGTGCTATCGGGTGATTGAAGACGGAAACCGACACCACCAGCACCGGTAGCACCAAAGCGCAAGCCCTTATCAAATAGCACGTTTGTACCGAGATTAAGGAAGTTGAAGAGACAGTTCTTACGCTTGCCGTAGAAGTAATGCGCAGTGAGGTAGATAGGCACTACCGTATGGTTATACTGAATCTGCGCACCCGCCTCAACACCAAGCTTCCAATGGTTGTTGAAGAGATAGCCGGCGTTAAGCATGATGTTTCCTCCCATCTTGGCCTGACTCTTATAGGCCATGACGCCACTCTGACCCTTGATACGCATATAGTCCATGTCGTAGAAGACAAGGCTTACGCGTGCCGCAGCACCAAACTCCCATCCTGAGTAGTGGCGGGTCTTACGCGCAATCTCCTCCTCGCTTTCACGACGCTTAGCCTCTGCCTCGGGGAGGACAAGTAGCATCACCAACAATATGAATAGTAATCTTTTCATCTCTTTTAATATGTTTAACCCTCAAACGTGCAGAGAGTCCTAATTATTGTATTAAACCTACTTACAAGCCACGCACGTTGCGCTCCCAAGCCCATGCACTGCGCAACGTATCCTCCAACTCTCTCTCGGCACGCCAGCCAAGCTCCTCGTTGGCAAGACGTGTATCTGCCCACACCGCCGTAACATCACCTGCACGACGAGCAGCCACCTTATAGTTGAGTTTTAGGTTGTTGCTCTTCTCGAAGCCCTTGACAAGCTCGAATACCGACACGGGGCGACCCGTACCCACGTTAAAGACCTCGTACGAGCTCTTTGACCTACCCTCGACCATGCGGTTGATAGCCACAACATGGGCTCTTGCCAAATCTACAATGTCGATATAATCTCTAAGGCACGAACCGTCGGGCGTGGGATAGTCGTCGCCAAAGATGCTTAACCTCTCCCTGATACCTGCTGCCGTCTGCGTGATATAGGGGACAAGGTTGTTGGGCACTCCGCGAGGCAGCTCGCCGATATGAGCCGAGGGATGTGCTCCGATGGGGTTGAAGTAGCGCAGAGCGATACCATGTAGAGCAGGGTTTGCCGCGACACTATCTCGCAATATATCCTCGGCCATCTGCTTGGTGTTGCCATAGGGAGATGTTGCGGGCTTGCGTGGTGTAAGCTCCGTAACAGGGAGCTCGTCAGCATCGCCATAGACCGTGGCCGACGACGAGAAGAGGATATTCTTTCGGCCATACTCGCCCATAAGCTCGATGATATTGATGAACGAGAGCATGTTGTTGCGATAATATTTCAGCGGCTCGGCCACCGACTCACCCACAGCCTTGAAAGCGGCAAAGTGTATCACCGAATCGAAATCGTGGCTCTCGAAGAGACGACGCATAGCCTCGCGGTCGCAGCAATCGGCCTCGATAAACTCGGGCTTAACACCCGTAATGCGATAGATACCCTCCAACGACGAAGCATCGCTATTGGAGAAGTTATCGACTACGACAACCTCATATCCGGCGTTGATAAGCTCAACGGTCGTATGCGAGCCTATATATCCTGCACCACCCGTGACAAGCACTCTCTTATTACACATATCGTTACTACAATTTTCTGTTTTACGTTATAACCCACAAAAGTACAATTTTTATTGCACAAAAACAACTATCTGCAAAATTCGCACTTCAAGAGGGCTATCCTCCCGCCTTTTTGCATCGGTATCCCGACTTTGTGAGAAGCTCGACAATGCGGTCGCGATGGTCGCCCTGAATGATTATCTCGCCATCCTTGGCTGTGCCACCCACACCGCAGCTGCGTTTAAGCTCGCGACCCAACTCAGCCAATGCGTCAGCCGAGCCTACAAAGCCACGAACAACCGTAGCCACACGACCCCCTTTGAGGCGATCGAGCCATATGCGCAGATTCTGCTTCGAGGGGTCGAGTGTCGCCTCCTCTTCGGTAGCGGCACTCTCGTACTTATAGTCGGGATTTGTCGAAAAGACCACCCCGAGACGCTCCTTCCAATCGTTACTCATAGCCATATTTTCCTATAAATTCTCTCTTTTGCAATATTATAACACAAATGTACAAAAAAATTTGTAACTTTACGATATGAAACAAGCAAAGAGTAACAACCGTGGCCGACAAAAGAGCCTATCGAGCTACAACCCTAAGCAGCTACCCGACATCCTCCCACCCGAGGATGACCGCCACTTAGTCCGCGTATATGTCGAAGGTTACGAAGATGTCGCCTTCTGGCGAGGTATCTTCGACCACTTCCACAACCCCTACCTGCGATTCGAGATATCGGTTCCCAACCGCGACGACCTACCCAAAGGCAAGAAGGTGCTAATGTCTATGATAGGGCTACACTCGCCAGACGAGGTGCTTCTTTGTGTCGATTCCGACTTCGACTACCTCTTCAACGGAGCAACCGAGCAGTCGAGAGATATTCTCTCGGCCGAGAATATGTTTCATACATACACCTACGCCACCGAGAACTACCTATGCTACGCCCCGTCGCTGAGAAACGTATGCGTTAAGGCGACAAAGAACGACACACGCATCTTCGACTTCGAACGCTTCTTTGCGGAGTACTCGCGCACGATATACCCGCTATTTTTGTGGTATGTTCTCTCGGCACGACGCTCTACCGAGCACTGCTTCACACTCGCCGAGTTCCGCGCCTCGGTACGTCTTGGTTATGTAGATATTCGGGGCAACGGCGAGGGCACTCTCGCTTGGCTCCAACGCAATGTCGAACGTCGCCTACGCGCCCTCGAACAGGATAACCCCGACTTTGTGGATGATGTCGAGACCCTCGGCCTCGAACTTATCGACCGCGGCGTAAAGCAGGATAATTGCTACCTCTTTATGCACGGACATACACTCCTCGACAATGTCGTGATGCCTACACTTACTGCTGTATGTGACAAACTTCGCCAGCTTTCGGTAGCCAAAATTCACAACTCGAAGGTCGAAGGCATAGCCCTCAAGAACGAGCTCCAAAACTATACCAACACCCTGCGCTCGATTCGCGATGTGCTCCTCGACAACGAAAACTACACCAACTGCCCGCTGTATAAAGAGTTGCGCAACGATATTCAGCAATACCTTGATGTGATGATTATGCGTATAAAGGCATCGCAACCAAAACCAATCATGCTTCGACGCAATTTTGAACCGTAAAATCAGCCCGTTAGCATCGGAAGAATCTATACTTACATTTTATTCATTTAGGCTTTTTGCGGTCTAAAAAGACCCCATATGTGCAAATTTTGCATACTTTTTTCATATTTTATTAGCAAAATGCTTGCATATTCAACTTTTGTGCGTATATTTGTGTTGTTAAAAATTGGTGCATATTAACCTAAAACTTCAAATATATGTCTAATCAGTGTCCAGCAACTTGCCACTCTTACACCGTAGAGCCGGAGGCGGGGTTCAGTTATATCCAGCTTAAAGAGGGCGAAACAATGGTCATCGACAGAAGTGACCACAGCTCATTACTATTCCTTCTTAACGGCGATTTCGAGGTCTCTTCGGAGGAGCGTCGCGACTACGTCGTTCGCGAAGGTCACTTTGTCTTCTGCTTCCGAGCATATCAATACGAGCTTAAAGCTCTGACCGATGTCGAGATTATTCGTGCCCACTTTATCACAGCGGGTGCTACCTGCGATATGATACCCTTCAACAGCATCGTAGGCAAGATCAAGAAGATAAACTACAAGTTCACTCAGGTAACTATCAACGAGCCTATGCAGTTCCTGCTCAACTCGGTAAAATACTACTTACAGAACGATATGAAGTGTAACCACCTGCACCGTGCCAAGATTCAGGAGATGTTCATCATCTTCAAGTTCTTCTACACACCGCAGGTTCAATTGCGCACATTCTACAACCTCTTCGACCGCAACCAGTCGTTCGCATCGCTTGTCAAGAACAACGCGCCGCGCGTCAAGACTGTCGAGGAGCTTGCCGACATCTGCGGTTTCAGCATTCAGCACTTCAACAATATGTTCAAGCAGGAGTTCCACGACACGCCGTATAGCTGGATGCAGAAGCAGCGTATAGTCGAAATTGAGCGTCTGCTTACCGAGACCAACGTACCGTTGAAGAGCATTATCAAGATGTACAACTTCACCAACCACGGCCACTTCGCACTCTTCTGCCGCAAGTACCTCAATAAGACACCTCTCAAGGTGCGTAAGGAGGCTCGCGCCAACCGCGAAAAGTAGAGTGCTACCACATACTTAGAATAAGGGCTGCCAGAGTTAATCCGGCAGCCCTACTCTATTCCTATTCGATTGAACTACGTTGCCTGCGCCTCAGTCGCGCGGGCGTTATGCCGTAGCGTCGCTTGAAGAGCGAGATAAAGTGCGACATATTGACAAAACCACTCGCCTCGACAATCTCGCATAGCGAGAGCGTCGTCGTGAGTATCGCCGCGCGGGTAAGCTCCAATCGCTGCTGTGTGAGCCACTGATGCGGCGACATGCTATACCGCTGCCTAAATCGTCGCTTGAACGTCGAGAGCGAGATACAACATCGCTCGGCAAGCTCATCGACCGAGAGATTCGCTGCCAAGCCCGATACTACGGCCCTCTCGAAGCGCAGCAGCTCCCTATCCGAAAGGTGAGCGTCGCACACCGGTACACCGCCGTCGAGATGGATGATTATCTGCTCGAAGATGCCGCGCTCGCCAGGGATATACTCCATAGAGTGTGTGCCGCGACCTATGATATAGGCCGTATGCGCTACGGCTCCACTCGCAGAAGCGTCGCCCGTGATGCGACACTCGCCGCGAAAAACATAGCCTATGCAGAAGTGGTCGGTCGTGCGCTCCATGGTCATCGCGCGAAATTCGCGTATATGCTCAATATAGGGGTAACCATCTATCGATTGTGTGTCGTTTGCTCTATCCATTATCTCTCTGTTTTTTCCATTTGGCAATACAAAGATATAAATAATAATGTAACGAAAAAGAGCTTCTGTCCCCTCTCCGCTACTTTGAACCTATCGCAATATAAATATACAAGAAATATTGTGGTTTTTATTGCCATATAGGGTCGGACTACACACTTACTCGCGAAGTATCTTGGCTCTTTGGGCCGAATAATTGAGGGTAAAATAGAGGGTTGATAGTTGGCTTGGGGAGTTGAAGGGGGCAAAGATTACCTCGTTGGCAAAGTCAGTGGTAACCCAATTGCGGAGCACAGAATTTGATTCTGATGGGCGAGAGTAGTTGCGGAAGGAGATAAAGAGCACCCTATTCTCGTTGTAGGGTTGTTGCAGGTATTGGGGGATTCTGCGGTAGAGCGAGCGACCAAGGGTGATGACAACCGAGCAGCCCTCCGCAAGTAAAATATCGAGCACCTCTCGTTCGATTGGAGAGTGAAAGCCGCTGATGACAACTTTGTCGGTATGAGCAATTTTACGGGCCCAGCGACAAGCGAGTTCAAGGGCCTCGGGTGGCGAATTACGCGATGCGAAGAATGCCACTAACTCTCTATCGAGCAACTCCTTATTTCCGGATAAGTCCATAAAAAAAGCGCAGGCGCTGCATTAACTTATCCCTCATCAAGGCCTTGGCTGCCCACAAATCTGAACAAGCAACACAGACAGCCCACGCCGGATGATATATGCAAACACACATTGAGCCAAACGGGCACAATGCGGAGATATAACATCTCTGGTGGACATCTGTTGCGTTCTTCAGATTTGTTAAAACCGCCAAGTTTTGATGAAGAAGAATCGTCAAAAAATATCCAATCAAATATGTACGACTCAACGGCAAAAGCCATAAGCCACAACAAAGATAAGCAAAATTTGATGAAATAGAGAAATTTAGCGAAAAACTATTTCCCCAAAGATGTTTCGTCGTAGTGAAAAATTAGTAACTTTGTGGTATGAATAGTTTGAGAATTGTTGTGCGCGAGGCTACGCGCGAGGATGCTCCACTGATTGCCGAGGCGGTATGTATGGCTGTGGGGTACGACACTTCGCACCCCGTATATCGAGTATTCCTAACCCTAGCCAAACGCCGCAAAACACAATACAGCTATCAGAATGCTTTGGTATGCGAGGTGGATGGGGTTTCCGCAGGAGCTATTGTAGGCTACGACGGAGCTCTGCTTGAGAAGTTGCGCCAACCCATTTACCCGCTCCTTAAGAAGCATCTCGACGAAGTTCCAAACATCGAGGATGAGACCGAAGCAGGTGAATACTATTTGGATTCGTTAGGTGTGCTACCCCTGTTTCGGGGCTTGGGTGTTGGGCGCACACTCATTAACGCCGCCACAGAGAGGGCCTTCGCAGCAGGATATGGGCGTGTAGGACTTATCGTCGATTTCGACAACCCCAATGCCGAACGCCTTTACACAGCAATAGGCTTCGAGCGCGTGGGCACCAAACGCTTCTTGGGCCACCAGATGTGGCACATGCAGCGCAAGACACCACTCTCAATACGCGAGCGAGTGGAGCGTTCGACACTCATCACTCCGTTTCAGCGACGACTATACTTAGCCCTGCTCGACATTCCGCGTAGCTCGTGTGTAACCTATGGCGAGATGGCGCAACGCATAGGGTGTCGCAGTGCTCAGGCTGTGGGTCAGGCTCTCAAACGAAACCCCTTTGCACCCGAAGTGCCATGCCACCGCGTTGTGGCTGCCGATGGGTCGTTAGGGGGCTACAACGGCAAGCGCGAAGGAAGCGAGGTGGAGCTTAAACGCACCCTATTAGCCGAGGAGAGAGGCTCGGAGGAGGATAGAAAGAGTGAAATATACTAACTACAAAATATTATAACTATGAAGATTGTACGACAGCTACTTTGCACACTCCTTCTTGCAGGCCTATCGTTCTCGGCGACTGCTCAGGAGGTAGCCCCTGCCATTGCGCGTGACAACAACATCGAGCGCAGAGTCGAGAAGATTCTCCGAGGCATGACCCTCGAAGAGAAGGTAGGACAGATGGCCGAGCTTGGAATTGACATGTTCGGTAACAGCGTGACGGGAGTCGCCGACGACAACAAATTTATACTCAAAGAGGATGTTCTGGAAGCCGTAGCCGAGAAGTACAAGTTCGGCTCGGTGCTCAATGCCCCGGGAAAGGCTCTTACGGCCGAGGAGTGGAACGAACTTATCACCAAGATAAACACCGTATCTATCAAGCATACAGGTCTTCCTACGCTCTACGGCATCGATGCCATTCATGGTGCTACCTACACATGGGCATCGCCACTCTTCCCACAGGAGGTAAATGCAGCGGCCTCGTTCAACCGTGCCTTAGTGCGCCAAATGGCAGAAATGACAGCCTACGAGGTGCGTGCAAGTAACATAGCGTGGACCTACTCGCCGACACTTGACCTCGGCCGTAAAGCATCGTGGCCGAGACAGTGGGAGAGCTTCTCGGAGGATGCCTACCTCACAGCAGAGATGGCACGCGAGATGGTGCTCGGCTATCAGGGCGAAGACCCCAACCATATCGACCGCTACCACATAGCATCGTGTCCCAAGCACTATATGGCTTATGGCATGACCAACTCGGGGCAAGACCGCACGCCGGCATATGTATCTATCGCCGAGCTACGCGAGAAGCACTTTGCACCATTCAAGGCGGCAATCGAGGCGGGAGCACTATCTATAATGGTAAACTCGGCATCGGTAAACGGCATACCTACACATGCCGACTATGAGCTGCTTACCGTATGGCTCAAAGAGGGACTTAATTGGGATGGTATGATTGTTACGGATTGGGCCGATATTGCAAACCTCTACACCCGCGAGAAGATTGCCGTTGATTACAAAGACGCTATACGACAATCGATAAACGCTGGTGTCGATATGTCGATGATACCCTACGACGTGAACTTCTGCCCACTACTTATCGAGCTTGTGAACGAGGGTAAGGTGTCGATGGAGCGTATCGACGATGCCGTGCGACGCATTATCCGCATGAAGCTCCGTCTTGGGTTGCTCGACACGCCGAACACCTACCTCGAAGATTACCCCAAGTTCCAGGGCGAGGAGATTCGCGAAGCGTGCTACACAGCGGCCACAGAGTCTATTACGCTGCTCAAAAACAACAATAACATACTCCCCCTATCGCCCGAAAAGCGAATCCTTGTTGCCGGCCCGAACGCCGACCGCATGCGCCCATTGTGTGGCGGATGGAGCTACTCGTGGCAGGGCGACATTGTGGATAAAGTGCTCCCCAATGGGGTGACCTTTGTCGATGCTATTCGCGCCATAGGTGGAGATAATGTAAGCTATGTAGCGGGCGTTGAGTACGCCACAGAGGGTCACTTTGCCAAAGAGTGTAATATCGATATTGAGGCAGCAGTCAAAGCTGCCGAGGGCGTAGATGTTATCGTGCTGTGTATCGGCGAGAACTCATACTGCGAGACCCCGGGCAATATCAACGAGATGGCCCTCTCGGAGAACCAGCAGCAACTCGCCAAATCGCTTATCGCCACAGGCAAGCCCGTAGTCCTCGTTCTGAACGAGGGGCGCGGCCGAATAATATCTTCGTTTGTAGATGATACCGAAGCTGTGCTTCACACCTATCTTCCGGGTACGGAGGGTGCTCGCGCCCTTGCCGATATTCTCTACGGAAGGGTTAATCCCTCGGGCAAGCTACCCTACACCTACCAAAAGTACTCGAACGCCATGACAACCTACGACCACAAGGTGTCGGAGAGCGTAGGAACAATGGAGGGTGCTTACGACTACAATGCCGTGGTAGCCGTGCAGTGGGCCTTTGGCTATGGACTCTCATACACCAAGTTTGAGTATAGCAACCTGCGTGTCGTCGAGGGTCGGGAGTTCAAAGAGGGAGACGCTATCCGCATAGCTGTCGATGTTAAGAATGTCGGCGAGCGTGGCGGCAAGGAGAGTGTTTTGCTCTTTATCAACGATGATGTTGCGTCTGTTGTCCCCGATGCACGTCGTCTGCGCGACTTCGAGAAGGTAGAGATAGCCGCCGGCGAGAGCTGCACTGTTGAGTTTGAGCTCCGCGCCGAGGAGTTGGCATTGGCCGCAAACGACGGCAAATGGCACTTAGAGGAGGGCACATTCACTATCCAATGTGGCAACCTCACCGAGCGTATCACATGCACCGAAACAGCCCACTTAGGCTACAACATACGCTAAGAGATAACGTAGAATATAGTAACTTTAATTGATATTTCGCATGAAACGCTTCGTTATAACACTCTGCCTGATGCTATCAACCACACTGCTCGCGGCACAGAGACTCGACCGTATGCAGTGGTTCAATGAGCCAGAGAGTTGGAGTATCGAGGATAACACCCTCACAATGGATGTCACGCCACAGAGCGACTATTGGCGCATATCGCACTACGGCTTCACGGTAGATGACGCACCCTTCCTCTACACCCTGCGCGGTGGAGAGTTCGAGGTCAAAGTGAAGATATCGGGCGACTATAAGGTACGCTTCGACCAAGCGGGACTAATGCTACGTATAGATAAGGAGAACTATATCAAGGCAGGTATCGAGTTTGTCGATGGCAAGTATAACCTGAGTGCCGTAGTGACACACCATACGAGCGATTGGAGCGTAATAGAGCTCGACAAGCCCGTTGATTTTGTGTGGATTAAGGCTATTAGAAGACTCGACGCCGTAGAGATATTCTACTCGTTTGACGACCAACACTATACCATGATGCGCAATTGTTGGTTGGAGGATAACACCCCTGTAATGGTCGGCGTGATGGCCGCCTGCCCCGATGGGACCGGCTTCAAGGCCACATTCGAGGAGTTCGACATCAAGCACCTCCCCGACCAACGCCGCCTCGAATGGCTCAAAAATAACCAATAGAGAGTGTCTCTATGGAGGGCGTTCGCTAACGCTCTATTGATATTATTACCTACGAGCCAATTGGCGTAGTTATAAGCGTAGCGAATGGCTGTTTGTGGGGGCTTGGTCTGAGCTTGCTCAAAGGCTAAGCCCCACAAGCAACCGTAGCCCGTAGGGCAACTACGCCGCAAAACCAAACCTCGCCCCACCCTAAATAAAAAAGCAGACGACAATACCGTCATCTGCTTCCGAGCCTTGAGGGGGACTCGAAGCGTAGGGCATATGCCCAAGCTCGCGGGGATACCTCTGAGCGCAGACCGTAGGTCGAGCAATAAACATACACTTATCCCCGCAACCCCACCATCGTTCGAGGGCCGCTCAATATGTCATGAGGCGTAGTTATAAGCGTAGCGAATGGCTGTTTGTGGAGCTTGGTCTGAGCTTGCTCAAAGGCTAAGCCCCACAAGCAGCCGTAGCCCGTAGGGCAACTACGCCGCAAAACCAAACCTCGCCCCCCTTAAATAAAAAAGCAGACGACAATACCGTCATCTGCTTCCGAGCCTTGAGGGGGACTCGAACCCCCGACCCCTTCATTACGAATGAAGTGCTCTACCGACTGAGCTATTAAGGCAACCTAATGG
>JAZNDK010000014.1:0-2762 GCA_045588005.1 Alistipes sp.
ATACGACAAGATAAATATCAGAGTATTCAACGTCTTGCAGCATACCATTACCGGCTCGCCCGGCGGTAAGCCCAATGCCGACGACTCGCCACGCCCGGCACCCTCGTTACCCTACCCCAAACGAGTGCTTATCTTCTCGCCGCACCCCGACGATGATGTTATATCTATGGGTGGTACATTCATCCGCCTTGTAGAGCAGAATCACGATGTGCATGTGGCATACCAAACCTCGGGAAATGTTGCGGTACACGACGATGTGGTGCTTCAAAATATCGATACGGCACAAGAGTTGGGTCTCGGTAACATCTTCAACGAGGTACGCGATATCATCGACTCGAAACGCCGTGGTGAGCCCGAGCCGCGACGTCTGCTCAACATCAAGGGCGCGATACGTCGCGCCGAGGCACGCGCTGCTGTGCGCTCGTTTGGTCTTAACCCCGATACCAACGCCCACTTCCTCAATATGCCATTCTACGAGACGGGAGGCATCAAGAAGGGTGAACTTACGGATGCCGACATAGACATTATTGTAAATATACTGCGCGAGGTGCGCCCACATCAGATATATGCCGCAGGAGACCTTGCAGACCCGCACGGCACACACCGAACATGTATGGAGGCAATACTGCTTGCTCTGGATCGTACGAAGGATGATGATTGGAGAGAGGAGTGCCACCTATGGCTCTATCGTGGCGCGTGGATGGAGTGGAATCTCGGCCTTGTAGATATGGCTGTGCCTCTATCGCCAAGCGAGATGCTCAAGAAGCGTCATGCCATATACCGCCACCTATCGCAGAAGGATGTTGTACCCTTCCCGGGCAGCGATACGCGCGAGTTCTGGCAGAGAGCTGAGGAAAGGACACAGAATACAGCTAAGCTCTACGACAAACTCGGCATGGCTGAGTATCAAGCTATCGAGGTCTTTGTTAAGATGGTGTAATACGAACGCTGATGCGTTGGAGAGCATAATTAACACACATTAAGATATAAGATATGAGAGTAATTATCAAAGATCGCACATCGGAGGTTGCCGAGTGGGCAGCCGCCTACATCGTCGAGCAGATTAAGGCTAAGGCCGCAGTGAGCAACAAACCCTTTGTTTTGGGCCTGCCGACAGGCTCAACACCTTTGGAGACCTATCGCGAACTCATACGCCTACACAAGGCCGGAGAGGTGTCGTTTAGAAATGTTGTGACGTTCAATATGGATGAGTATGTCGGACTTGCCGAGGAGCACCCCGAGAGCTACCACTCGTTCATGTGGAACAACTTCTTCAGCCATATCGATATTCCCGCTGAGAATGTACATATTCTCAACGGTAATGCCGCGGATTTGGTTGCTGAGTGCGCAGCCTACGAGAGTGCTATCGAGGCCGCAGGGGGTATCGACCTCTTTATGGGTGGCGTTGGCGAGGATGGACATATAGCCTTCAACGAGCCCTTCTCGTCGTTGCACTCGCGCACACGCATCAAGACGCTTACGCCCGACACCATAGCTGTCAATTCACGCTTCTTCGGTGGCGACATCTCGCAAGTGCCCACCCGAGCATTGACCGTTGGTGTTGCTACCATTATGGATGCACGCCGCGTGCTTATCCTCGCAACAGGTCGCAAGAAGGCTCGTGCCCTGCGCCACGCTATCGAGGGCAGCTACAACCATCAGTGGACTCTGTCGGCACTGCAACTGCACCCCGCAGGTATCATCGTCTGCGACGACCCTGCTGCCGAGGAGCTACGCGTAGCTACATATCGTTACTTTAAGGATATCGAGAGGTAGAGCTACTGACATATCCGATAGTTTAGGAGGATTATGATGCCTGCCATTCGGGCTATCATAGTCTTCCTATTTTATTTCGGTGTTGGGAGTAATCTAAATGATATAACCATTCAGCTATACCCAAAAATCTATTTTAACCATCTTTTGCGCTCTCTTTTCATTTTAGGTGTTGCGCTTTCGATAAAAATTTATTATCTTTGTTTCGTATTATGCGCTCGGGCGTAGCATGGAGTATGCTTATGCTCAAAAGACCAGAGCGTTAGACCGCAAGGTCGCTGTTACGTTAAATTTATAAAACCAAAATAAAGTGAGCAAGGAGTATAAGCGTTATCTTATTACCTCGGCACTACCCTACGCCAACGGTCCGGTACATATCGGCCACTTGGCTGGTGTATATGTGCCCTCGGATATCTATACACGTTACCTAAGATTGAAGGGTTACGACGTAATTTCGGTTTGTGGTAGCGATGAGCACGGCGTGCCCATCACTATCAAGGCACGCAAGGAGGGTATCACGCCCCAGCAGGTAGTAGATCGTTACCACGAGATTATCGAGAAGTCGTTCCGTCGTCTCGGCATGTCGTTCGACATCTATTCGCGCACCTCTTCGCCCACACATCGTGTTACAGCCTCGGAGTTCTTCCGCAAGCTCTACGACGAGGGCAAGTTTATCGAGCAGACCTCGGAGCAGTACTACGACGAGGAGGCGCAGACCTTCCTTGCCGACCGCTATATCGTAGGTACATGTCCCCACTGCCAGAATGAGAAGGCCTATGGCGACCAGTGTGAGAAGTGTGGTTCGACACTCTCGCCCGACGAGTTGCTCAACCCTCATAGCGCAGTATCAGGCTCTGTGCCCGTGAAGCGCGAGACGAAGCATTGGTACTTACCGCTCGATAAGTACGAGGGCTTCCTTCGCGAGTGGATATTGGAGGGTCACAAGGAGTGGAAGTCGAATGTCTATGGTCAGTGCAAGAGCTGGCTCG